>JAYVWD010000197.1:0-3071 GCA_043786345.1 Pseudomonadota bacterium | reverse complement strand
TGGTTGTTGCCGCCTTGGTTGAAGCCGCCACCCTGGTTGTTGCCGCCTTGGTTTAAGCCGCCACCCTGGTTGTTGCCGCCATCCGAATCCGCCATGACTTGGATTTGGCAAGTTGGCTTGCTGGGTCCGCCGATATGTATCAAACCAGAGTGGGAGGCAGACAAGGTCTGGATGGCGATCGGCCCGCTCGGCGAAACAAACAGCCCGCCATTCATCTTTTTCATAATGATCTGTTGGCCGTTGGATCCGACAAACAAATCGGTCACGTCCTGCTTCCCGCAGTTACCGATCAGCACGCTCAGGGCCGAAATAGAGCCCGCGTTCTGCACCTGAAGGGTGCCCGAATTGCCGAAAACCAGCAGCATGGCGCCGCCACCGGCATCAACAGATCCGCTCGCCTGCAACTTGAACGTCGTATTCAAAATTACGCGGTCGGGAATGCTGATGGAGGAGATCGTGCTCTCGGTGCCGACCGAGGAGATCCCGGCCGCAAAGGCTTTGGCGACGGGGGGCGAATCGGCGGCGCCAATCGCAGGGTCGAAGAACGGCTTAAACTGCGCAAACATCGTGAAGAAGTTATCGGGTGGATCGAATTTGTCGCCCGCTTTGCTCGCGGCGTCCGGGTCCAAAAGGCCGATGCCCGCGTCGAGGACGATCTTTTCGCCCTTCGAAAGGCTCGTGCCACCGCCGGCGACGAGATACCGGCGCTCGACTTCGGCGCGGAACTCACCGGTCGGCTTCTCATGGGTCACCTTGCAGGCTCCCGTCTCGGTCCCAGGGGTCGCATCGCATTCCGAGCGCTGAACGGTCGCGCCTACAACCTGGTAAGTTGCCGTCGGAGGAGCACTCGCATCCGCCCCGACCGGGGCCACCGCCGCCGAATCCCCAAGCGTCGACTTCACTTCGCCGCTCGTCCGCTCCTTGCATGCGAAAACCATGGATGCGCAGCCAACTGCAACGAGTACCGCGAGAGACGGCTGGACATCTTGTCTTGAAGGCATTTGAAGGCTCCGATGGATTTCTCCCCAATTTATCATAACCCGCCGTTCCAATGGCGTCAGCCCACGCCTGCCTAGCGTAATCTCCTAATATCTTTCCCATTAACGCCGACTCCCTGTCCCAATCGTATCACTTGGGCTCTAGGCCGAAGCTCGCCGAAAAGGTTTTAGCACGGAATACGCTGTGATTTTAGCGGTGTGCAGGATCGACAAAGGCCGCTGAGCTGACGGCAACGAAACTAACGAGGATAGCGCAGATGTCGCGCGAGCGACCGGATTGTGAGTTCAAGTGACTCGCTGAGCGGAGTGTCAATTGCGGAAGTCGTAGCCCTCGAGAAACGGGAGCTGCTCGACCTCGATGCCGACGGCCTGGAAGAGGCCGAGCGAGGTCACCGAGCGGTAGTCGATGCCGTAGAAGACCTTCCGGACGTTGCCGAGGTTGATCAAGCGTTTCGCGCACATGGCGCAGGGGAGGTGGGTCACGAAGGCGAACTTGCCGACGTCGCGCGGCGTGTCGCAGTTGATGACGGCGTTTTCCTCGGAGTGGAGGCAACCGCAGTTGCCCTGCTCGTCCCGGTCGCATTGGTTGGGCAGCCCGCTGGCGTTGCCGTTGTAGCCGACGGCCAGCACCTTGCGGAAGTCCGTCGAGGTGATGACGGTGCCGACCCGCATGCGCTTGCACGTCGAGCGGCTCGCCAGCGAGGCCGCGAGCTTCAAGTAGATTTCCTGAAAGCTCGGACGCCCTTCGGTCTTCATGGATCCCCCCACGCGGCTTCGACGACCCAGTCGTCCTCGAGCGGCGTCAAATCGATCGTTTTCGCGCGGTCCATGGCGAGGCGGCCCGCGCCGTCGCTCCAGCGCACCGCGTCTTCGGCGCCGAACACGACCGGAGCCTGGAAGAGGTGGAGCTTGTCGATCAGCCTGGCGCCCAGGAACGCGCCGTAAGATCCTGCCCCGCCCTCGATGAGAACACTGGTAATGCCTTCCTTGGAAAGCGCCGCGAGGACGTCGGCGGCGGCGAACGCCCCGGCGGCGTTCACCGGGAGCCCGAGGATCCGGGTGCCGATCGGCGCCCGCGCCCGCGTGACGTCGGCGCCGACGACCCAGAGCACGCGCGCGGGCGCGAGCGCGAGCATCGCCCGCTTCTCGTCATAGGCTCGCATCTGCGGGTCCAGGACGACGCGGAACGGCGGCCGCTTTTGGCCGGCGATCGCGTCGCGCGGGTCGAGCATCGGATCGTCCGCCTCGACCGTGCCCCGGCCGACCAGGACGGCGTCGTACCAGAGGCGCAGGAAGTGCCCATACTGCCGCGCCCGCGCGCCGGTGATCCAGCTGCGGCGGTCGCCGCGCCGCGCGATGACGCCGTCGAGCGTCGCCGCCGCTTTGAGCCCGACGAAGGGGCGGCCGCGGGCGGCGTTCGTCAGGTAGACCTCGGCCAGGGCCGCGCAGCCGCGCGCCCAGTCTGCCGCGAAGACCGCCTCGATGCCGGCGGCTTGAAGGATCGCGATGCCGCGACCGTTCACCATCGGGTTCGGGTCGAGGGCCCCGTAGACGACGCGGGCGAAGCCGGCCTCCACGAGCCGCGGCGCACAGGGCGGCGTCCGCTTGCCCTCATGGGCGCAGGGCTCCAGGGTCACGTAGAGCGTGTGCCCGCGCATCTTGCCGCGCCAGTCCTCGCCGGTGGCGGCGACGAGCGCGGCGAATTCGCCGTGGTGCCCGCCGACCCGCTCGTGAGCGCCGGCGGCGACGAAGCGGTGGGCCTCGTCCACGATCACGGCGCCCACCAGGGGGTTGGGCGCGACCTGCCCGACGCCGCGCAGGCCCACGGTGAGCGCCAACTCCTGCGCCGCCGCCGGCGAAAGCGCCGTTCCGCGCGCGGGAAGGGCGAGCGCGCGCAGGCGTTCATCTTTGGCGAGTGGGTTCCAGACGGGAGACGGCACGGGATCCTCCGAGACCCTTATAATGTATTGACCGCCCGCCGCCCCTTAAAGCAAAATTAGTCCTAAGAGAATCGATCAGTTAGGGGGCAGCCGGTGACCGTCAAGCTTTCGCTCGCCACCGTTCCGCTCTTTC
>JAYVWD010000196.1:0-3485 GCA_043786345.1 Pseudomonadota bacterium | reverse complement strand
TCTGGTGGAGCTCCTGCTCCACTTCGTTCTCTTTGCGGCTGGCCGCGGCCGAGATCTCGGAGACCAGCATGGCGAGGGCCTTGTCCATCATCTTCTTCTCGCCGTAGGACAGGTCCTTGTCGCCGCGGAGCGAGCAAAGGTCGCGCAGGACTTCGGCGATGTCGCCGACCGAGCCCGTGCGGAGCTTGTCGTTGAACTCACGAAACCGGCGGTTCCAAGTCGTGTGAGAAACGTGGCCCTTGCTGCGGAGGATCTTATAGACGTTGCTGATCTCGTCGTCCGAGATCAGGCAGCGCATGCCCGCACGCTCGCAGGTGCTGGTGGGGACCATGAGGGTTGCGCCGGACGACAGAATCTGAATAACGTAGAAATCCTGGCTCGTTCCGCCGACGGAGCGCGACTCGATACGCTTGATCACGCCAACACCGTGGGCCGGATAAACCGCTTTGTCGCCGACTTTGAATTGCATGGGTCACTCCGGTTGATGTATCGAGTTTCCTGCCGCCATCGCTGCGCCAGAGTCTTCAGTATGGATTCCGGGTTGCGAGAATCGGATGAGACCTGAACGAATGGGCCGCCGCGTGGGGAGCGGACCGCGGTAAGTGCGCGGAGCTTCTGCAACTTAAGGGTCTAGCACGGATTACTATATCAGAATTTTGGAAAAAGTCAAACCCGGGCTCACCCGATAGGTGAATTCCCTTGTAATTCCGTTAGAATTCTTGCGCTTGCCTCAAGTGCCGAATTCGGCTATCTAACTTGCCTTACCAAAAATTGGAGACCTGTAGAATGGCCCTGACCACCGCGCAGAAAGCGGAAATCGTGAAGAAGAACGGCACCCAGGAAGGCGACACCGGCTCGCCCCAGGCGCAAGTCGCTCTCCTTACCGCGAAACTCACGTACCTCAACGAGCACTTCAAAGGTCACCCGAAGGACCACCACAGCCGCACCGGCCTGATGAAGCTCGTCTCGACGCGCCGCCGCCTGCTGGACTACCTGCACCGGCGCGACGCCTCGGCCTACAAAAAGCTGATCACCGATCTCGGCATCCGGAAGTGATTTGCGGCTGAATCGCGCGCTGTTTTCGTCTCAAGTCTCGCACCAGAAGCAAGTTAGGAATGCCTGATGAGTGTCGTCCGTGAAGTAACTGTCGGCGATCAAGTCATCCGTTTGGAGTTCAACAAGTTCGCCAAGCAGGCGCACGGCTCCGTCATGGTCAGCGCCGGGGACACGCAAGTCCTCGTCACCGTCTGCGCGGCCGACGAGCCCCGTGAAGGGCAGGACTTCTTCCCCCTCACGGTGGACTACATCGAGAAGTTCTACGCCGCCGGCCGCATCCCAGGCGGATACCTCAAGCGCGAGACGAAGCCGAGCGACCGCGAAGCGCTGACGGCGCGCGTCATCGACCGCCCGCTGCGCCCGAGCTTCCCCGAAGAATACATGTGCGACACGCAGATCCTGGCGACGGTCATGTCGAATGATCCGAAGCACCACCCGGCGGCGCTGGCCCTGCTCGGCGCCTCGACGGCCCTGATGATCAGCGACATCCCGTTCAACGGCCCCGTCGCCTCGCTGCGCATGGGCATGAAGGACGGCAAGCTGATCATCAATCCGCTGCTCACCGAGCCCTCGGACTTGGACCTCAACGTCGCCTGCCGTCCGGACGCGATCCTGATGGTCGAAGCCGGCGCCAACTTCCTGTCCGAAGAGCAAATGCTCGACGCGATCACGAAGGCGCACGAGCTGATGAAGCCGCTCTTCGACATGCAGATCGAGATCCAGAAGACCCTCGGCAAGCCGAAGCGCAAGCTCGTGAAGCACGAGATCGACAAGGCCCTCTTCGAGAAGGTCCTGTCCGCCGCCAAGGGCCCGATCGCCGCGGCGTTCGCGATGAACGACAAGGGCGACCGTTACGGCGCGCTCAAGGCCGCCGGCAAAGCCGTCGTCGCCCAGATCGTGACCGACGGCGACAAGGCGAAGGCCGCCGAAGTCAAATTCATCGTCGAAGAAATCAAATACAAGATGATGCGCGCGCAGATCCTCGACGAAGGTCGCCGCATCGGCGGCCGCAAGACGACGGACATCCGCGACATCATCTGCGAGACCCGGGTCCTCAAGCGCCCGCACGGCTCGGCCCTCTTCCAGCGCGGCGAAACCCAGGCGCTCGCCACGGTGACCCTCGGCGCCGGAGACGACGAGCAACGCATCGACTCGATCCACTCCACCGACGAGTGGAAGAGCTTCATGCTGCACTACAACTTCCCGCCGTTTTCGGTCGGCGAAGCCAAGATGCTGCGCGGCATTTCGCGCCGTGAAATCGGCCACGGCGCCCTCGCCGAGCGCGCGATCACCGCGGTCCTCCCGAGCAAAGACAAGTTCGGCTACACGATCCGCCTCGTGTCCGAGACCCTCGAGTCCAACGGCTCGTCGTCGATGGCGGCCGTGTGCTCCGGCACGATGGCCCTCCTCGACGCCGGCGTGCCGATCCTCGAGCCGGTCGCCGGCATCGCGATGGGCCTGATCATGGAAGGCGACAAGTACGCCATCCTGTCCGACATCCTCGGCGACGAAGACCACCTCGGCGACATGGACTTCAAGGTCTGCGGCGGCGAGAACGGCATCACCGCCCTCCAGATGGACATCAAGATCGGCGGCCTGACCAAGGAAATCATGCAGAAGGCCCTCGCCCAGGCGAAGGACGGCCGCAAGCACATCCTCGCGAAGATGAAGTCGACGATCTCCGAGCCGAAAGAGCTCAGCGACTACGCGCCGCGCATCTTCCAGCTCAAGATCCCGACGGACCGCATCCGCGACCTCATCGGCCCCGGCGGCAAGGTCGTCAAGAAGATCGTCGCCGAGACCGGCGTCAAGGTCGACATCTCCGACGACGGCATGGTCAGCATCGTATCGCCCGACGTGCTCTCGGCCGAAGCCGCCAAGAAGCTCATCCGCGCGGTCACGACCGACCCGGAAGTCGGCGGCATCTACCTCGGCAACGTCAAGAAGATCATGGACTTCGGTGCGTTCATCGAGATCAAGCCGGGCCAGGAAGGCCTGTGCCACATCTCCGAGCTCGAAGAAGGCCGCGTGAACAAAGTCACCGACGTCCTCAACGAGGGCGAAGAGGTGATCGTCAAGGTCCTCGACATCGACCGCCAGGGCAAGATCAAGCTGAGCCGCAAAGCGGCCCTCGGCAAGAAGCCGACGCACTGAGGGCTCCGCCCATGCGGAACTCCAAGTTCATTCTGACGGCGCTCCTCGGATTTCTTCCGGGGGCGCCGTTCGCCTTTGCAAGCTACAGCGCGGCGGGCCTCGAGCAAGTCCCGGCCTCCCGGATCGTCAAGAACCTCCGCGCCAAACTCAAAAAGGACCCGGCCGACGCCGCTGCAGCGCACGCGTTGGCGCGCACCTATGCGCTGATGTACGCCCAGAGCCTCGCGCCCGCGGCCGGGCTCATGGCCGACAAGAAGACGAAGGAGCCATGGTTT
>JAYVWD010000195.1:0-3453 GCA_043786345.1 Pseudomonadota bacterium | reverse complement strand
AAGGCCTTCAGGCGGTCGTTGTCGCCGCTCTCGTCGCGCACGCGCTTGATGGAGTTGGTGAGGAAATCGAGCACCGCCATCTTGCGCTGCAGCGCCGCGTCGCCCGCCGGATACATCGAGCGGTAGAGGTCCAGGTTGTCGGCGCGGACGACCGAGACCGGCTTGAGGAGGCCGCGATCGATCGCGGCCTCGTTGCCGCCGTTGAGCTGGATGATCGGGATGGTCGCGGTGCTCTCCGAGGCGACGATCGCCGGCACCGAAGCGGCGTTGACGCGGCCGGCGTTGCTAAGGATGCCGGTATCCATGTAGATGTTGCCGGCCATGTGCGAGGTGGTGCCCATGGCGAGGCCGCGGACGACGAGGAGGTCCTTGCCGAGGGCCGCGAGGCCCGGGAGCCAGCGGCCGATGCGCGCGCCGTCGCTGGCGCCGGCGACCTGCGAGGCTAGGCCCCAGTCATAAACCATGTCGACTCCGGACGTGGACGCCACCTTCGGGTCGGTGACCTCGAGGATGTCCCAGCCCCCGCTCATATTGATCCAGATCAGGTTCCGCTTCGGCGTGTAGTCGACGGCCGCGGCATCGCTGCCGGACCCTAGCGCCATCGCGCGTTTGGGCAGGAGGAGGCTCGCGAGGCTGACGTACGCCGTGAGGCTCACGCCGCCGGCGAGCATCTGGCGCCGGGAGATCTCCTCGACCTCGCTCGGCAGGCAGATCGCGCAGGTGCTATCGGAATCTGGCGGCTTCCGGGTTTGATCGCTCATTTCTTTTGCTCCAGCCAACAACGCACCGCTTCCTTGAGGTCGAAGACGGCACCGATGCGCGCCGGGCCGGCCTGGCCGGGGGGCATGTTGCCGCTCGCCATCATGTTGACGCCCTGGCTGCCCCATTTGACCCACTGGGATTCGACCGTCAGATCCTGGCGGTTCGTGCCCGGCAAGTGGCAGGCGGTGCACAGCGAGGCCTTCGGCGCGATGTCGGCCGCGTAGTCGACGGCGGTGTTCGTGCACGGCGCGTCCTCGGTGACGCCGGGCGCCTTGCCGAGGGGCGGCTGATCGAGCGGGTCGCCGACGGTGGCGTCGGCGCGCGCGCCCTCGACGAAGGCCGGGTGCGTGGCGACGGCGTAGACCAGCTCCTTGAAGGAGTAGTTGGTGGTGATGAAGTAGTCCGTGAGCGCGGCGCGCAGGTTGGCCTCGTCGCGGTAGAAGCCGCGGCCCATCAGCCATTCCCACACGTGCTCGACGGTGCAGGTGGAGAAGGCGCTGTCGTTGCGGATGATGTTCGCCAAATCGGCGACGAAGGACCCGTCGACGCCGCTGAACGAGGTTTGAACCGACTGCTGCTGGCCGAGGTAGAGCTGGCCGCCTTCGCCCCAGGCCTTGAAGAAGTCGGCGAGCGGATCGAGGGTCGAGTGGCAGCCGCTGCAGCCCGGCGTGGTGCGCAGATTGCCCGGGTCCTGCGGGAACACTTTTGGGAGCTCGGAGGTGAATTTCCGGCAGAGCAGGCGCTCATAGAGCTGGTTGGCGCGCGTCCGGTTCTTCTCGTAGCGGCGCAGCCAGCCGAAGGTCGTGAGGACGCCGGCCTGCTCGTAGGTGTTGCCCGTGTAAATCAGGCGGAACTTGGTGTCCGTGAGGCTCATTTTGTCGACGGCGTCGATCAGCGCCGGCGGCGGGTTGAGCTTCTTCACGTCGAAGTGGTGCGTCTGCCGGTAGAAGTGGGCGATCGCGCCGTCGACGGCGGTCAAGCCCGGCTCCAGGATCTTGGTGTACGGGTAGTTCGCGACGACCACGGCGGTGGCGATGCCCGCCGACTGCTTGCTCAGCGACTTGACGACGGCGAAGCGCGAATCGAAGATCTCGGTCGCGCCGAGCTCCGCGTTTTTCGCCTCGGCCGGGTTCTGGTATTCGATGAAGCATCGGCTCAGGTCGCTGCCGCAAGTGCGGACGATCGACGGGCAAACCCAGGCGACGATGCCGGGATACCAGAAGACGGTGACGGCCTGCTCCCAGGACTGCGGACAGCTGCCGGTTTTCGAGCCCTCGTCGAGGCTCGCCCAGTAGCAGCGGAAGCGGTTGTTGGCCGCCGCGTCGTGGTTGCACTTGATTTGGGCGAACTTGTTCGCCTTGTTGTCGATGTTGTCGTTCTCGAGCTCGTCCAGGTAGTCGGTCGCGAGGCCGGTGCCGAACAGTCGCTCGTGGTAGCGCATGGCCGTATCGTAGAAGTTGCCGCCCTCGATGAAGGAGCGGACGGCCGCCTTGTACGCGGCGTCGGAGCTGGCGTTGGCGCCGAATTGGTCGTCGGTCGGAACGGTGGCGTCGAGCAGATACTGGGCGCGTTTCAGGGCGCGCTCGTAGCTCGCGTCGGCCATGGCGCGCGGCGACAGCAGGAGGAAGGGCAGGACGGCGAGGACGTGGAGGGCCGTTTTCAAAGGAAGAGCGCCTCCGCGTCCAGGGCGAGCGTGGCGCAGACCGGGACGTATTTGGCGAAGGCGTTTCCTCTAGCCCACCCGTTCTCACTCAGCGACGGCTCTTCCCCGACCATGATCCCTGTCAAGCCCTGGATGACCGAATCGTCGATCTTCGCCGACGGCTTCCCGAGGAAGCGCTGGGCGAGCCAGATGATGTTCTCGTTTTCCGCCTCCGGCCCGTAAGGCAGGATGCTCGTCCAGCCTTCGTGCGTGGCGGCGTCCGGCGCGACGAGGCCGCGGCAGACGTCCTCGGCGACCTTGAACACGGCGAGGAGCGAGGTCGCGTCGTAAGTTTCCTGCGGGGACTTGGCGAAGTCCTCGCTCGCGCCGCCGAGGAGGAGCCGGTACTGCTCGACCTGCCCGATCTGGCGGGCGATGGTCACGCCCTCGTCCCGGTACTGGCGCAAGAGGCGGCGCACGTAGAGGTCGGGATCGGGCCGGATCGCGGCGGGCGCGTGCACGCTGCCGACGTTGTAGACCGAGGTCAGCGCGGCCGGGTCGGCGCCGCCGGCCTTGGCGCCGATGGACTGGCCGATGACGGAGCCGTTGAAGGCGCCGCTCTCCTCGCCGCTATCCTTCTTGTCCTTCTTGAAGAAGTTCACGATATAGCAGCCCTGAAAGGCGAACGCCGCGACGAGCAGCGCCGCGAGCAGCGTGGCGGTTCGTACGAGCTGATTTTGTGTCGTCACCGGCATGGCGGTCTGATCCCCCCACCTGTCAGATTCGGCCGCCCAGGGCCAAACTTGAGGAATAGGAGGTAGGAGCCTGATTTAAAGAGGGAAAGTGAAGCCTGCGGTACCCGAAAAAGCGGTGAGCTTGTATTGGGCGTTGAGCTCCGGGAGGCTTTGGCCATCTTTGCCGTAAGCGCCGATGATCCCGGCGTAGATTTGGGCCTCGAGGCCCCCGAGGACGAGCAGGACGCGGACCGACGCGACCGGCATCGTCTCGAGGCTCACAAAGGCGTTGCTGGCGTAACTCAGGGTCTTGTA
>JAYVWD010000194.1:0-1758 GCA_043786345.1 Pseudomonadota bacterium | reverse complement strand
TTTTCCATGTCTTCTTTGAAGGCGGCGCAGGCCGCGGGGCTGCGTCCCCAGACGAGCGCGTCGCGGCAGTCCGTGACCGGCAGGTGGTAGCGCAGCTGGAGCCGCGCCTGGGTGCCGGTGCCGACGATGCCGATGCGCCGCGGGCGGGGGTTCGCGAGCGCCTTCGCCGCGAGCGCGCCGGCGATCGCCGTGCGCACGTTCGTCAAATGCCCGCCGTCGAGCAGGATCGCCACGAGCTCGCCGGTGGCGGCGCGCGAGACCAGCATCAGACCGGCGCTCGAGGGCAGTCCGATCCCCGGATTCTCGTAGAAGCTGCTCGCCACCTTGATGACGTAGTGCTCCTGGCCGCGGATGTAGCCGTACTTGATGTGGACGTCGCCCGGCGGCTTGGCGAAGGTCAGCTCGCCGACCGGCGGGACGACGGCCTCGCCGCGGGAATAGGCGATGAAGCCGCGTTCGATCGCCGCATATAGCTCGCCGTCCTGGAGCGCCGGGAGCATCTCCGCGAGCGTGACGATGCGCGGGAGCCGCGCGGGGCGGGGTTCAATCATCGAGAATGCTCCGCAAGGTCTCGACGCCGAGATTGGCGCCGCAAAGCACCAGGACCACCTTTTTCCCGCACAAACGCGCGTTCCACTGGAGCAGCGCGGCAAGCGTCACGGCGGCCGCGCCTTCGACGAGCATCTGATGCTGCGCGATGATCGTGCGCATCGCCGCGCGGATCGCGGCCTCGTCGACGAGGCAGAAGTCGGCGACCAGATCCCGGCAGAGCTCGTAGGTCAGGCAACCGTGCTCGATCGCGCCCGCGGTCCCGTCGGAAAGCGTGGCGCCCGACGGCAGATTCACGACGCCGCCGCGGCGCACGGACTCGATCATGTCGCGGGAGGCCGCCGGCGACGCGCCAAGGACCTCGATCCGCGCGTCGGCGTCGCGCAGGACGCCGGCGATCCCGGCGATCAGGCCGCCGCCGCCGACCGCGGCGATCACGGCGTCGGGCCGGTCCGGCATTTGCTCGAGGATCTCGAGCGCGATCGTCCCCTGGCCGTGGACGACGGCCAGGTCGTTGTAAGGCGAGACGAACGGCACGCCGGTTTCCGCGGCGATCCGGCGCGCGTGCACCTCGGTGACGCCGCTGTCCTGGCCGTGAAAGCGCACTTCGGCGCCCCAGCGGCGGATGTTCGCCACCTTGGCGGGCGCGGCGTTCTCCGGCACATAGACGATGCTTTTCATCCCGAGGCGGCTCGAGCCATAGGCGACCGCCGCGCCGTGGTTGCCCGACGAGGCGGTGACGACGCCCCGCGCGCGGTCCTCGTCCGGGATCGCCGTGAGCTTCGCCAGGGCGCCGCGCGCCTTGAACGAGCCGGTGATCTGGTAATTCTCGAGCTTCAGATAGACGTCGGCGCCCGACAGCTCGGACAGCTGCGGCGAGCTCTCGAGCGGTGTTTCCCGGATGTAGCGGGCGATGCGCTCGCGGGCGGCGCGGGCGCCTTGGGCCAGGGATGTGCTCACGAAAGGAGTCCTCATGTGCCAGGGATCGGGTGAGATCTCACGCGATCCCTGGCCTCCCTGTCAAGCCGGACCGGCGGCCGCCAGCAAAAACTCGGCCTTTTCCGCTAAACGGGCGGCCTCGGCCGCCTTCCCGCACCCCTCGAGCACTCGGGCCTCCTCCCGAATGAGTAGCCCGAGCTCCCGCGTCGTCCCCTTTTCCGCGGCAAAGCGCGCCAGCGCCGGCCCGTCGAGGAACCGCGCGAGAAACGG
>JAYVWD010000193.1:0-1940 GCA_043786345.1 Pseudomonadota bacterium | reverse complement strand
GGCCGGATCGATGCTGAGGAGGGCGACGCGACGCCCGGACAGGGCGCCCTGCAGCGCGACGGCGACGGAGCTCGTGGTCTTGCCGACGCCGCCGGCGCCGAGCAGGATCACGACGCGTTTGCCGCTCAAGCGCGTGGTCAGGCTCATGACGTCAGGCCCTCGCCCGCGGCCTTCCACAGCTCGGGGCCGAAGGTCGCGGGAAAAGGCTCCGGGATCGCGCCGAGGTCCGCCACGCGGTAGACGGGGAGGACGAGGCCGTGGTCGTTTTCCAGGCGTTTCACCCCGGCGGCGAGCAGCGCGAGCGCGACCTGCGCCTGGGCGTACTGGCGCTCGAGATACTTCTGCGCCGGCGACGCGCCGTTCGGCGGCGGAAGCTCGGGGACCTTGTTGATGACGAGGGCCAGGAGCTTCGCCGGGGACTTCTCGGCGAGCTTCGGGAGGAAATCCAGGACCTCGCTGACGACCAGCTCCTCGGGCGTCGCGACGTAGACGATGCCGCAGCGGGTCGCGTCAGCGAGGAAGGCTTTGACGCGCTCGCTCTCCTTCACGATGGGGCCGCCGATGTTTGTCTGCAGGACGGCGTCGGGCGTCGTCATCAGGCTCAGAAAGTGGCCCGACGCGTAGCCGTCGAACACCACCGCCTGGTGCCGCGGCCCCGCGGCGAGCTCGCACTGGTAAAACAGGCGGCCGAGCATCATCAGCTCGGACAGGCCCGGGATGGTGTTGATGAAGCTCTTGACGAGGCGGTGGCTGAACACCGTCTCGTAGAGCAGGCGTTGGCCCAGGTATTTGACGACGTATTCGCGGAAGTTCTCGGACGGCTCGAGGTTGACCGTCGCGAGGCCGGGGCCGACCTTGACCTCGTCGTGCTTGGGCGAGGGCGGCATGCCGAAGAGGGGCGCGAGCTGATCCGTGGCCGCGCTCTCGACGAGCAGCGTGCTCTTGCCGTTGGCCGCCGAGGCCTGGCCGAGGGTGGCGGCGACCGTGGTCTTCCCGATGCCGCCCTTGCCGGTGACCAGGAGGAGCTTACGAGTCAAAAGGGACGAGATGTCGGCCATTCAAGCCGGCTTTATCGGCTCGTTGTCCTTCTTCTCGTCGCCTTTGAGCTGCTTGTTCGGGTCGGCCGGGTCGTTGTCTTTGACGCCCCGTTTGAAGTTCTTGATGCTCTCGCCGATGGCGCCGCCGAGCTCAGGCAGCTTTTTGCCGCCGAACAGCAGGACGACCACCCCGAAGATGAGCACCAACTCGCCGATCCCCGGTAGCGCGATCAAAGGCATCACAGACCTCCCAATATGCCGATCTCATAGACCATAACGAAAACCCGAGCACCTGGAAACCCCAAAGATTCTTTACCCTTGGTAAGAAGCTCACTCCGCCTTCGGCAGCGGCGGATACGCCGCCTCGTCGACCTCCTGCGCCGCGGCCACGACCGCCTCGGCCAGCGCGGCCGCCACGTAGTATCGGGGCAGGTTCTCGGCCGAGACCATGCTGGCCAGGATCTTGTGCAGCTCCTCCGCCGAGCCGGCCTTGACGAGGTCCATCGCGACGCGCCGCTGGACGGTCTCGATCGGCGCCGAGTCGAGCTTGCTCGTGTCGTAGCTCTGGATCAGCATGTGGGGGCCGCCGAGCTCCGCCGCCACGTCGAAGTACCGGAGGTCGCGGCCGCTGCTGAAGGTCAGGACCGCGTCGTTGCTCGGGGTGACGACGTTCTCCATGCCGACGACGTAGGGGCGCGAGGGGCCGAAGTGGCCGCTGAAGGCCACCTTGTCCTCTTTGTTGATCAGGGTGAAGGAGAGCGACAGGTTCTCGAGCTGCGCGGCCTTCGGCACGCCCGCAAGAAAGGCGCGGAACTCGTCCCGTAGCTCGCCGATCTCCATCGTCTGCCGGCCGGAGGCCACGGCGAGGGCGCGGATCACGTAGAAATGGTGCCAGATCATGGA
>JAYVWD010000192.1:0-4014 GCA_043786345.1 Pseudomonadota bacterium | reverse complement strand
AAGGTGGCGCCTTCACCGGGGGCGCTGTCGACGAGCACCAGGTCGCCGCCGAGCAGGGCCGCGAGGCGCTTCGACAAGGCCAGCCCGAGGCCCGTGCCGCCGTAGCGGCGCGCGACTCTGCTGTCGGCCTGGACGAAGGGCTTGAAAAGGCGCGCCCGCTGGTCGGGCCCGATGCCGATGCCGGAATCGTGCACGGCGAACACCAGCTCGTCCCCGCCGCCGGCGCGTTGGCGGAGCGCGACGGTGAGCTCGACGCCGCCGTGTCCGGTGAACTTCACGGCGTTTCCGAGGACGTTTACGAGGATCTGGCGGAGGCGGAGCGGATCCGTTCGGACGCTGCGCGGCACGGGCGTGAGCGCCGTGTACGTCAGCGACAGGCGCTTGGCGGCGGCGAGCGGCCGGATCGTGGCGAGCGCCTCGCGCACGATGCCGGCGAGCGGCACGGGGCGCGGGTCGACCTCGAGCAGACCGGCTTCGACCTTCGACAGGTCGAGGAGCTCGTTGACGAGGACGAGCAGGTGCTCGCCGTTGCGCTTGATCGCGACGGCGCTCTCGACCAGCTCGGGCGGCGCCAGCGGGGCCCGCGCCTGCATCTCGGCGTAGCCGATGATCGCGCCGATCGGCGTGCGGATCTCGTGGCTGACGTTGGCGAGGAACTCGGTCTTGGCCTGGCTCGCGGACTCGGCCATGTCGCGCGCCGCCTCCATCTCGACGGCGAGGCGCGCCCGGCGCTTGTTGTCGCGGGACAGCTCGACGACGGCGAGCGCGACGCCGGCCGCGAGCCCGGCGATCAGGGCGCCGAAGACGACGACCTCCCAGTCGATGCCCTCGGCGTAGCGCTGAAGCCGGAGACCCAGCGCGCCGCCGGTCGCGTCGAGCGCGCGCGTCGCGCCGAGGTTCGGGTCGGTCTTCGCGTCGCGGCCGCTTTTCGCCGCCACGATGCCGTCGCGCGTCACCAGGTCGACCTCGTACCGCGAGGCGAGCCAGGCCGGCAGGGTGTGGTTCAGAATCCCTTCGAGGGAGAACTGGCAGCGGAAGGCGCCGAGGTAGCGGGCGCCTTTGAACACCGGGGCGAAGACGGCGAGCTTGCGCGCGCCCGAGGCGGCGCCCGAGGCGTAAGGCTCGGTGAACGCCGGGGCCATGGCGCGCTCCGCCGCGGCGAGCGCGGACTCCTCGTCGCGCTCGGAGACGGGCAGGCCGACGAGCGCCTCGTTGCCCGCCGGCGGCGCGACCCACTGGTAGCGGCGCCCGGCGTCGACCCAGGCGATGCTCACCACCTCGGCGTGGTTGCGCAGAAAGACGGCGGCGAGCGTCTCGAAGCGGGCGCGGTCCATGGCGCCGCTCTTCAGGTCCTCGGCGAGGAGGTTGAGGTGGTCGACGGCCGCGTCGAGGCGGTCGCCGATCTCGCCCGCGGCGGCTTCGGCGTCGCGCGGGGCGCCGGCGAGCTTTTCCTCGAAGCCGCGCTCGTGCAGGACCCAGAACAAGACCCCGCACAGCCCCACGAGGGACAGCACGAGCACGAGCGGGCCCGCTCCGAGGCGGCTGATTTTTGGGACGGCGACGCGCATATTCGGTCGCATTCTGGCCCCGCGCGGCGCGCGTGACAAGGGGCGCCTTGCGGTGGTATGTCATGCCCTCGCTCGCTTTCCCGATGGTTTTCAATGCTTTATCCCAAAGTCAATCTAGGTCACGGCAAGGAGAAGCCCCTCGCGCGGCGGCACCCTTGGGTCTTCAGCGGCGCCTTCGGCAAGGGCGTGCCGGCGGTCGAACCCGGCGGGTTGGTGGATCTCGTTGATTCGAGAGGGCAATTTCTGGCCCGCGGGTACTACAACCCGAAGTCCGCCATCCGGGCCCGCCTCCTCGGCTTCAATCCCGAGGAGGACATCGACGCGGCCTTCTGGCGGCGCCGGGTCGCGGCGGCGGTCGGCCGGCGGGCCGGGCTCCTGGCCAGGCCCGGGCAGACGGCCTGTCGCCTCATCATGAGCGAGGCCGACCGGATTCCGGGCCTGATCGTCGACCGCTACGGCGAGGTCCTGGTCATGCAGGTGCTCACCGCCGGCATCGACCGCCACCTCGGACCGATCGTGCAGGCCCTGGTCGACGAGGTCGCCCCGCGCGCGATCCTCGAGCGCAGCGACGACGCCGTCCGCGAGCTGGAAGGCCTGCCGCTCGTAAATAGGATCGCGTTTGGGAGCGAGGCGGCGGCCCAGACCGCCGAGATCCAGGAGAACGGCCTGACGTTCCACGTCGACCTCAAGACCGGCCACAAGACCGGGTACTACCTCGACCAGCGGCGCAACCACCAGCGCATCCGGGAGCTCGCCCGTGGGCTCGACGTCCTCGACTGCTTCTCCTACACCGGCGGCTTCACCGTGCACGCGGCGGCCGGCGGCGCCCGCAGCGTTCTGTCCGTCGACGCCAGCGAGCCGGCCCTGGCGCAGCTCACGCGCAACCTCGCGGCGAACGGCCTGGACCGCGAGGGGAACCTCTTCACGCAGCAGGCGGGCAATGCCTTCGAGGTGCTGCGCGCGCTGCGCGACGCCGGCCGGACCTTCGACCTGATCGTGCTCGACCCGCCGAAGTTCGCGGCCTCCGGCGCCCAGGTCGAGAAGGCGGCCCGGGGCTACAAAGACATCAACATGCTCGCGCTCAAGATGCTGCGGCCGGGCGGCCTGCTCGCGACCTTCAGCTGCTCGGGGCACATCTCGGCCGACCTCTTCCAGAAGATCGTCTTCGGCGCCTCGCACGACGCCCAGAGGGACGCGCAGATCATCGAGCAGCTGACGCAGGCGGACGACCACCCGGTGCTGCTGAGCTTTCCCGAGTCCTGCTACCTCAAGGGGCTTCTGCTCCGCGCGGTGGAGGCCTGAGGGATGAACGGATTTCTCCCCGGAAGCCGCGGCACTCTCATGATGGATACCGTCGTGACGGCCATGCTGATCATCGTGCCGGCGGCGCTCTTCGGGAGGCGCCTGGCGCGCACCGGGCATTATGAGCTTCACCGCAAGGTGCAGCTGGCGCTGGCCGCAACATTGGGCGTCGCCGTGCTCGCCTTCGAGGTCGAGGTCCGCGTCACCGGGTGGCGGGAGCGCGCCGAGCCCTCGCCGTTCTACGACACGATCCTCTTTCCGTGGCTCTACTTCCACGTGACGGCGGCGGTCACCGCCTCGCTGCTCTGGATCGCGGCGACCGCGCACGGCCTGCGGCGCATGCCGCGGCCGGCGGCGCCGGGGCCGGGCAGCGTCTGGCACAAACGCCTCGGCAAGGCCACCATCGTCGCGACCTGCGCGACGGCGGCGACGGGCTGGGTCTTTTTCTATCTGGCCTTCGTCGCGACCTGACGGCGAAGAGGAGGTGCCGGTGCGCACGTTCTGGATCGACGTGGGTGGAACCTTCACCGACTGCCTGGGGCTCGGGGACGACGGCGTGCTGGCGGCGCACAAGCTGCTGAGCAGCGGCGTCTACAAGGCCCGCGGCTTAGGACTCGACGGGCGCCGGGCGGAGATCGCCGGATTCGGCGACTTCCCGGCGGACTTTTTCCGCGGCTTCACGGCGCGGGCCGCCGGGCGCGCGGCGGCCGTCACGGCCTTCGACCCTAAGACCGGAACCTTGAGCGTCGCGGCCGACCTGTTCCCGGCGGGCGCGCTGTTCCTCGAGCTCGCGAGCGACGAGCCGGCGCCGGTCGTCGGCATCCGCCGGCTCCTCGGGCTCCGGCGGGACCAGCCGGTCGGGCCCGTCACGGTGCGCCTCGGCACGACGCGCGGGACGAATGCGCTACTCGAGCGCAAGGGCGCGCGCACGGCGCTGGTGATCACGGCGGGCTTCGGCGACGCGCTCGCGATCGGGACGCAGAACCGGCCGAGGCTCTTCGACCTCGCCATCAAGAAGCCGGCGCCGCTCCACGAGCGCGTGATCGAGGCGCGCGAGCGCCTGAGCGTCAAGGGCGAGGTGCTGCTCCCGCTCGACGAGCCGGCGCTGGCCGCCGACCTGAGGGCCGCGCGGGCGGCGGGGATC
>JAYVWD010000191.1:0-4639 GCA_043786345.1 Pseudomonadota bacterium | reverse complement strand
TCCTGAGCAGTACCGCGGCATTGGTTGGTTCCAAGGAAATCTCTGGACCATCATTTTTGAGGACATAGAAGATGATCTTGGAGCACTGCGCTGGCTGGTGACGTTCTGGCCTGCAACTAAGGTGGAAAGGGAAGTTTATGAGCAAACGAAAAGCAAAGGTTCCCATCGAAGAGATTGAGCGTATCGCCGACGAGGATGGGGATACAAACCAGTTCTTCTCGACGCAACGCGAGATACGGAATGGCGCCGCAATGAAAAGGCGTCAAGTGCAAGCCGTGCGCAGAAATATCGACTATAGCGTGCAGATGTTTCAGCGCTTGAACCAAGCTTCTGGTGACTTAAACGTCCCTTTGCAGGCCATTGCCAAGCTGGCCATCCAAGAATGGCTTGATCGACGAGATCTAGCGCGGTCATCTGCTACGCAGCATAAGGGCGATGCAAACGTCGAGCGGTGATCGTCGGCGCGTTCAAATAACCCCCGCAAAAACGGCGCCCGGAAAGCCTTGCGGCTCAAGGGTCGTTGTCGGCCGCCGGCGCCGTTCAAAAATCATCTCTTTCCTGAACGCGCCCCTCTGTCAGCGCCGCGCCGACAGAGGGGCTACCAAGCGGCCTCTGTTGCCGGCGACGAGCCCCGACGAGTTCGCCCTGGCCGACGTCCAAGCGCAACGGGCCACCCCGCGCATCCGCATCATCGGCTTCCTGGTCCTGCTCAAGACGTTCCAACGGCTCGGTTACTTCCCAAGGCTCGCTGACGTCCCGCCGGTGATCATCTATCACGTCGCGCGTCTACGGCACACCCGCCGGATTCTGACTTTCCTCCGCGTCACCCTATGGTGAAGCCGCCGAGACGGCAATGACCGCCGCCGTCACCGTGGCCGCGGCAACCAAGGTGATACGTCTCCTTATTCCGTCTCAGTGTCATCTTCGGACTCAGAATCATTTTCACTGTCATTATCTTCGGTCTTACTCAGCTTGCCGTCGCCGTCCTCGTCCCGCCCGAAGTCGGCGGACTGCTTAACCGCTTCTTTGATCGCTCTGCGAATATCTTCGCCTATGCCGTCATCTTCCTGCGTAAGATCGATTACCGGGCCTGTGATGTCAGATAGGTCGACACGCCCCGGATTTGTCCGCGTATTGCTAAAGTCGAACCACTTCGACATCCGGAAGGCAATAATCAGTAAGTTTTCCGTGTCGCCTACGAGGTTCGTTCCCTTGGATTGTGCGCTCTGCGAGCCGAGCGAGAGGTCCTCTTCAAGCTCGAACGACATGGTAAAGGGCTTTGTCTCTCCTGTTGGCGACGAGAAAGTGCCCGATAGATAAATCGTGTTGCTATACAAGGGATTCGTCGGGCTGACGCCGGGCGTGCCTTCGAGCTTATCCAGCTTGAGCTTGATCTCGCCATAGGCACCCTCTGGCACCTCGATTGCTCCAGGATCAGGTGAAATGCTATTGGCTAGTAAATCAACGGTGTATGGCCCGGGAAACTCGCCTTCGTTCTCGCTATCTTCGACGTCCAACTTCAATTCAATCTCTTTCAAGGCAACGAGAGCCGACGAAAGCGTCAATGTCCCCCCGGGCTGCCCAGATTTGGCAATGACCGGGACGGAGGCTGCTTGAAGGTTTAGTCCCGGCTTGGCTCCTTGCACGGTGAGCGCCACGAAGGCGCTACGCCCGTCAGTTGGTTTCTTTGGGGTTCCCACCCAAGTGCCGCAGCCGCCGTAAAGTAGTGCCATGACCGCCAGCAAACTGGTGAAATGTCGTCCGACTTGCGTCTTGCTGCGGGCGTGCAGAATCCAACTCATGGGAGCTCCTTTTTGCCAGTGTCCCGTGTCAGTGGGAACATCTGAATGTTAACCTGGTACACATGCTCAGGCTCAGGGTTTTCGCGTTCTAGAGCGAAGACCTCCTCACAGACCGCATGAAGTCGTTCGCGGATCTTGGCTGCCGTTTTCTCCGAAATGCAGACGGTGACGGCGTTGACGTCGAGACGACGCTCCTCGACGCGCGTCAACGATTCCTTGGCTATCTCCAGCATCGCCTGGTGGTAACGCATGATGGCGAGCTCATTCACCGTGCGTGCCGGAGACACCTGCTCATCAGTTCGGACGTATCGGCCTCTGCCCTTGTCGTACGCAATGAGGCCGAGGGTCTCCAGGGTCGCGATACAGGTCTTAATCTGCTTCGGAAGCAGCTTGGCGTAGAGCTTGGATGATATCCAGGCGGCGTCAGGCTTGAAATCGCCCATTGCCGCCATCTCGCGGATGACCGGGAAAAACCACTCCGTCAAGTACTCGAGGCGCTTTTGATCTTGCACCGTCGTTAGCGCCTGGCTCTTGATGTCCAAAAGCGCCTGCAGGTAGCGCTCCCGGTCAGCCGGCAGGCGGGCGTTGTTGTACTTGACGAGTTGAAGCAAATAGCGACGGTTCGTGCCGGTGAGCTTGAGGGTCTGGATCACGCGCTCGGCACCTTTGGCGCTCAGCTTGCGATGGCCCGAGATCGTCAAACGTACGGTGTTACCCCCTGCGAAGCCCAAGGCTTCACAAAACTTTGCATGCGAGTAGTCGCCATCACGGCTCTTAGCGAGTGCAAAGAGATCCTTTAAAAAGTCACGGTAGTGGAGATAGCCCGTGACCGGGACTTCGCGGGCTAGGTTGGCAAGATCGAGGTACTTCATTCTCTTCGATCTCCTCGCATGACGGACGAACATCCAATTACGCCTCTAATTTCGCCGACCAGAGTCAGAATATTTCTGGTGCCACCAGATGGTGGCACCAGAAATCGCTTGAAGTCTTACTTGCCCGCCTCCTCCGCTTCGGCGGCCTCCTCGCCGTCTCCTTCGTCTTCACCCTCTTCGAGGTCGCCGTCACCGTCGTCGTCCTCGCCGAACTTGGCCAGCCGCTTCATGTTCATTTTGAAAACTTTGAGCAGTTCTGGATTGTGCGTCTTGTCGATCACGATGGCGCCGAGGCTATCGAGCACGGCAGTAGACAAGTCGACACCGGTAAACCAGCCCTTGACGTCAAAGGCAATGAGCATCGAGTTGGCGACGCCTGGGTCCGCGTTGACGCCGTTTTGACCCGTCAACCGAAAGGTTTCCTCAGCGTCGTAAGCGACGGAGAACGGCACTGACTTGGTGCCAAGGGTCGCCGTGCCGGCAAGGTAGACGGCATTATTCAGCAGCGGATCGGCGCCGTCGACGGTGCGATTGGGCTTCAGCTTGAACTCGATGCGCTTATAGCTGCCGTCTAGGAGTTGGATGCTTGGGATCGCCTGATCAACGGTTCCGGTGATGGCGTCATAGACGTAAGGTCCCTTCCATTTCAGCGATTCATCTCGCGCGGCTTCTTCTTCAATCTTGGTCTCGTCATCAGCTTTCTCGGCCGTGGCAAGCACGACCTTCTCGGCGGCAATCTTGGCCTTCATCTCCGCTTCGAGCGTGTCCTTGTTCGATCCGACCGTTGCGGCATCGATCAAGACCTTGTAGTCGGCCTCGATCTGGTCGATCTTCACCTCGACAAGACGCTTTTGCTCGTCCTCTTGGGTCTCGTCTTCCTGCTCTTTGGCCTCCTCGGCCTCTTCGAGCTCGTTTTCTTCCTCACTCTTCTCTTTGTTTGCTTTGATCTTGATGGCGCCGATGCTAACGCGGGCGCTGGAAAGGACGATGCCGCCTCCCGCGTCAAGCGTCGTCGGGACCTGCAATGCGAGCGTAGGGCTACCGAACGTCGCGAGTGACAGGGAGAGCTCAGTGAAAGCTCCGGTTGAATTTGACGGCTGGCCGCCTCCCTTTACACTCGTCGCTGTGTTGCCGGTGTCGTCGCCGTCTCCGCCGCCATCTGAGCCTTTGCCACACGCGGCAAACAGACCAAGCAACGCTGCGGCGATCATCAAGTGACTCATGTTCGTCTTCATATTCCTCTTCTCCTTTTTCGTTTCCGGAGGCCGATGTGGACACCCGGGGTTGGTTTATGGCGAGTGGCACTGTTTGCTGCGCAGCTCGCCGTCATAACCCTGAGCGGCACTTTTTATATTGCGCTTGAGCGAAATCATATTTTTTACGTAAAAACAGATAGTTAAATGATAAATAAAGTTGACGCGAGATAAAATTTTGCGCCATGCTCCGGGCCGCTAGGTGACGACTGATGTAAAGCTAATTCTTTCGGAAGGTTGACCGCTTATCGCGGGGAGCGCAATTCACTCATGACCCCATTGGGTGGTCGCTTGTAATATATTGATATCATTTCAACAAACTGGTGTTGGCGGAGCGAGTAGCATGCAGCGGCAGGAGCTTCTTGAAGGCGCGGCGAGGCTGTCATCAAGTATCATCGCAGCATGATCTTGCGTACCAGCGCCGTACTTTCTAACTGTCCCGCGGATCGACCGTGAACAAATCGTCTCCTTGCTGCGAGAAATCTTCGAGCTAGCCGACGGTCGGCCCGGAGGCGATCAGATTTATCAGCTCAACGCCCAGTTCTTCCCTCTTACCTACGGACTCGGACCGGCCAGATCACGGTCTACGCCAACCGGAGATCCGATTTGAAATCGAAGCTCGTGGCTTTCGTGTTCGGAGTAGTGGCAGCTTTGATCGGTGCACCCGATAAGGCACTCTCTGAGGCGTCCGGTGATCCGAGCGCTGATAGGG
>JAYVWD010000190.1:0-3967 GCA_043786345.1 Pseudomonadota bacterium | reverse complement strand
CCCTGCTGCTGGTCCTTGGCCGGGACGTCGCCGGCGACGATGGTCGAGATGACCTTGTCGTTCACCTTGACCTCGGTCTTGGACACGATGACGGCGGGCGTCTCGTCCAAGGCGGCCATGGTGTTGGACTCCGGCAGCTCGACGCCGGCGTTGATGTTGTAGTTGACCGGATCGGTCGAGAAGCTCATCAGCAGGAACGTGATGAGAATGCTGAAAATATCCAGCATGGGCATCAGGTTCAAGGTGAGGGTATCGCCACTATCGGTTGAGACTGCGGCCACGGAAAGCCCTTTCTAAGACGCTCTACCACTTGGAAAGCATTGCGCGGTCAGAGCATGACGCTCGACATGGTGACCTTCGGAAAGAGGAACTCCAGGGCCATCGCCTGCTCGCCCTTGGGCGCCCCCGCCTTGATGGGGAACACGGGGTCGGTGGGCAGGCGCAGCTTGATGGCGTCGAGGACCATCGACATGTCTTTCCAGATCACGTCGTCCTCGGTGAAAAACGAGACCTTGTCCGCCTCGGGGCTCGTCTTCTTGATGTCCACGAGGAACTTGTGGAGGTCGACGATGTCCTTCTTGTTGACCTTGAAGGTCTTCTTCTGCTCGTTCAGGGGCGGGAGGGTCCAGGCCGAGGTGACCTCGATCTTGTCCTTCTCCATGTCGACCTTGACGTCGAGGACCCGCTCCGTGTCCTTGTGCTCCGGCGGGGCCGTCGTCAGGAACGGGATCTGGACCTCGATGATGCCGATCGAGGTGAACACCGCCGTCATCAGGAGGAAGACGTTCAACATGGAGAACACGTCGATGAACGGAATGATGTTGAGGTCGACGTCGACGTACTTGATCTCTGGGCGTTTTCTGCGCTTGCTGCTCACGAGTCACTCTCCGAAGGAGGTGCGGGGATGCCGTTCTGGTCGGAAGCGCGAGGCGCCCGTTGCCGGCGGCTCGCGCGTTTTGGTCGGGGTTGGGCTTTACGCCCGGAGGCCCGGGCGCCTCCGGACGGCCGATCACTCTTCGCCGCCCGCCGCCTGGAAGGCGCCCGTGCCGCCGCCCTTGATCTTCATCTTGCGGGTATAGAGCAGGTCGATCAGGCGCGCCGCGTTGCGGTTGATGTCCGCGAGGATGGCCGCTTGCTTCAGGTTGAGGATACCGAAGGCCAGCAGGCACATGAGCGCCGTGCCGAGGCCGAACGAGGTCGCCGTCAAGGCTTCGGAAATACCGGCGGCGAGCGCGGTCTGCTTGGCGGAGCCGGTCAGCCGCGCGGCGGCGGCGAAGGACCGCATCAGGCCGAAGAGCGTTCCGAGCAGGCCGAGCAGCGTCGCGACGTTCGCCGTCGTGCCGACGAAGGGCAGGATTTTGGTGAGCCTCGGGACGGCCGTCAGCGTCGCCGTGTCGATCGCGTGCTGGATCTCCTCCGTGGAGTCGTTGGCGCGCTTTAAGCCCTCCGACATGACGTAGGGAAGGAGCTTCGGACGCGCCTTTTTGCAGAGGCGGATCGCGTTTTCGATGCTGTTGTTCATGACCATCTTCTGGACGGCGGCCATGAAGCCGGAGCTGTTCGCCAGGTCGTACTGCAGCCAGTACCGATAGGCCCGCTCGATGATGATGGTCAGCGAGAGGAACAATGTGAACGTAATGGCCGACATGATTTCCGGGCCGCCCTGCTCAAACTTGGTCGCGATCAGATCGAACATTCTCCGAATCCTCCAATGCCTGGCTGGACGCCGGTTATGGGCAACTCCAGCTAATTTATGATTTTACTAAAATTTTAGGGAGTGAACGCCGTTCGTGTCAACGGGCGTCAAAATTTAGTGTGCTGGTGGCAATTGCACACTCGGGTCGGCTACACTGACTGGAGCTACTTCCAATAGTTTAGGGCTTAAGGCGCCGAATGGGCAAGCTGGTCCTCTATGTCGACATCCCGGGAAGGAAGCCCCTTCCCGAGGCCGCCGCGCTGCGCGTGGCCGGGACGAGCGCCGAGATCCTCGGCGTCACCGACCCGCAGTCCGCGATGGCCGTCATCCGCACGACCGCGCCGATCGACATCATCGTGTGCAACAGCCCCGAGCCCGACATCTTCTCGCTCGCCCGCGAGCTGCAGCCCAAGCTGCGCACGGTGCTCGTCACCGAGAGCACGATGGAGCAGTATTCCAAGCTGCTGCTGGGCAAAGAAGACACCCTGATCGACCACGTGATCGCGAACCGCATCCCGACGCACTGGACGATCAACGAACTGCGCGTGACGGTGCAGAAGATCCTGCGCCAGGACATCTTCGGCATCGAGAAGTACCTGGCGCCGGCGACGCCGATCCAGGAGCTCACGGTCAAGGGCAGCAACGACCGCGAGGCCTTCAACACCATGGTCATGAACTTCGCCGAGGAAAACCGCCTCGGCCAGTACATGGCCAAGCTCGTCTTCGGGATCACCGAAGAGCTGCTCATGAACGCGATCTACGACGCGCCGGTCGCCGGCGGGCACCACCACTACGGCGAGCTGCCGCGCACGACCACCGTCTCGCTGCGCCCCGACGAGTACTCGACGCTCTATTTCGGCTGCGACGGCTCGGTCTTCGGCATCTCGGTCGCCGACCCCTTCGGCGCGCTGACCCGGCAGAAGCTCTTCCAGTACCTGAAGAAGGTGCTGCGCCGCTCGGACTCGACCAACCTCATCGACACGAAGAAGGGCGGGGCCGGGCTCGGGATCTTCAAGATCCTCTACTCGAGCCACTCGCTGATCGTGAACGTCGAGCCGCAGAAGCGGACGGAAGTGATGGCGCTGATCGACATTCAGCATCAGGTGCGGGATTTTTCGAAGATGGCGCGGTCGGTGCACTTCTTCGAGACGGGCTGACGCTCACGGCGGCGGCGCCGGCATCTCGACCACCGCGCGCGCATACCGCGCCATCCGCACCCCGCCGACCGCCGTCGCGACGAGCGCCACGCCCAGCAAGCCCCCAAAGAGCGCCAGATCCCGCGGCGCCCGGGTCCCGTGCCACGCCTGCTCGAGGCAGATCCCGAACAGCACGTCGAGATAGACGCCCCCGAGCATGAGAAGGACGTCGTAGATCGCGTCCGAGACCAGATCGGCCGCGAGCGGCCCGCCGTCCGCGCCGAGGCGCCGCCGGCCCGCGACGGCGAGGCGGAGGAGCGCGGCGATCACGGTGAGGAAGAGCGCGCCCCAGGCCGCGAAGTTGGCGGCGAGCATGGCGTCGGACTTGCCGAACGGCGGCAAAAAGACGCCCGCGACCAGCACCCCGATGGCCGTGATGAAGATCAGGGCCGCGACCATGCGGATCGACGCCAGGACGGTCTGCAAAAACGTGATCAATGCCCGCCTCCCCGCCTTCCGTCGATTCCGCTATTATCCTCACAGAACAACATGTTACTGCCCCGCCGCGGACGAGTAAAGGCCCCCGCCGGACTAAACTGAAGACTTTTGGCGAAGCATCCGAAAAGGGGCCTGGACACCACACACCCCGCGACGGATCCCCAAACCGTGCCCCTTCGACCGCACCGCTCTATGCGTTCCCGGGGTCTCCCGGCCCTGCTCCTCGGGGCGTTCGCCGCGGCCTGCTCGGCCGGCAACGGCGGGCTGTCCGCGGGAAACAAGGCCCCGGGCGACGGGGACCGGAAGCCCGCCGAGGCCGCGACCGAGCGCGACAACGGCGACCGCGGCGGCACCGGGAGCGGCAGCCCCGCGGGCGGCCCCGACGCGGCCGACCAGCCGGTGCAGGTGATCGGCACGTACCTGACCTGCGCCTTATCCGAGCGCGCCGAGGGCGCCGCCGTCGTCGGCTGCAGCGCCCTGCGCCGGGGCGACCGCCGCCGCGTGAACCTGGCGAAGGCGACGAAGGCCGCGACGTGGAGTTCCTTCGTCCCGGCGGGCACCAAGGGCAGCGTCGAGGTCGCCCCAGAGCCGCCCGGCGACAAGGCCGACGTCGTTTACATCCTCAACGCCGACACCG
>JAYVWD010000189.1:0-4888 GCA_043786345.1 Pseudomonadota bacterium | reverse complement strand
CAAGCGACGGCTCCGCGCGCCGAGCGCTTCGGCGGCGGAGCCGCCGTTCATTGGTTCCGCGGGTCGTCCTCGGGACTCACATAGGTGATCCCCCAGGGCCCGGTCGTATGGATCTCGACGGTCGTCGCCGTCGTGATGCGCACGAAGTGCCGGTGCCCCTTCGGCAGGAAGTGGAAGTCGCCGGCCCCCAACGCGCTCATGCGGGACAGGTCATAGGTATCCCCCATGCCCATTTCGGCGGTTCCGGAGAGGACCGTCACCGTCTCGTCCTGCGGATGCCAATGCGGCGCGACCTTGGTACCCGCCGGCAACCGCAGCCGCAGGGTGATCGGCCCCGGCTTCGCGGGATCCCCGTAGAGCGACGCCATCGTCGCGCCGCTCGGCAGGCCTAAGGCGGGCTGCCACCGCAATTGACTGGCGTGCACGAACATGGCATCGGCGGATACCGAGCCATTTCCAGCTTTGGCGCCGGGCGAGATCAGGCCGAGACAAGCCGCCAGCGCGAACCGCGAAATTTTCATGTTGCCCTCCGGGTGCGTAGGAGTGAGAAGTCGCTCCTCGACTACCACACGGGCCGGATCCCAACAATGTCGCCGGGCCGCTCCAGGGCCGAGCTCAGCCGGACGCCGCGGGCTTTCCCGACACCGCGGTCGCGGCGGCCGCGTCTCAATAGAAGTTCTGCACCATCCACAAGCTGCCGTTCACCATCTTGAAGCCGCAGGCGACCGAACGATACGAATGGTTCGCCATGTTCTCGTAGTGCCCGCCGCCAGGACCTTCGTCCCACATCATTTTGAGGCAACCGGTGAGGGCTTGCGCCGCATCGCCGTCGCCCCAGCCCGGGCATTCGTCCTGCGCCATCTCCTGGCACGCGCCGAAGTTGGCGTGCGCCGAGCCGGCTTGGCCGTCCTTGCCCGCCTCGTCGTCGGAGCAGCTCGATTGGCCGGTGTTGAGCGTCAACGCGCCGGCCTTGAGCGTGGCGCGGTAGTCGTTGATCGTCTTTTGGCAGAGCGTCGGCAAATCCTGGTTGCCGCCAGACGGCAACGGCTGGGCTGGCGAAGGCGGCGGCGACGGGCCGTTCGGAGTCGGAGGGGACGGGGTCGTGCCGCCGGTCCCGCCATTTCCGCCGCCGCCGAGGGCCGAAAGGACCTTCGAAAGGAGCGAATCCGAGCCCTGCGGACCCGCGGGACCGGGACGGGCCGGCGTCACCGCCGGCGTGCTCGACGGCGCCACCGGCGACGGGTTGAGCGGCTCGGGCGGCGGCGGAATGGACGGCGGCGGCTGTTGACTGGGCCGCGCCGTCGTCGACGGCGGCGGGCCGCCCCCCGGTCTATTCGGCGACGGCTGGGGCGCGGCCACCGGGACGACGCCTTGCGGCGCATTGCAGCCGTAAGGCGCCGCGAGCGCCGACAGAAAGATCAGGTGACGCCATTTGGCGGGAAATGACATGGGCGCCGATCCCGGTCTTTGGACCATCGTGATGAATGACGGTACTTTACCGGTGTCTCCTCGGCTGGTCGGCGGAAAGACCTTAATTTTCCGGGGGGCTCGCCGGAAAAACCTCAAGGAATCGGGGCCCAGCCACACCCGACGGCCTCCGGATCGGCGCAACAGCGCGCCACTTCCGCCGCGGCGCCGCCGAAGGCCGCGGTCCACGCGGCGTGCGACGAGGGGACGCCCGCGCCCAAGTTCGGCCCCATCCAGATGGTGAGCGGATAGACTACCGCTTTTAAGGCGCGACACCCGCCGTCACCGCGTCCGCTCAGCGCGAGGGGCCCCGCGTATTCGAGCGCGGTGGACAAGAGACGACGGCTCAAGGCGGGCCGGTTTCCGCGCCGAGCGCTTGCGAAATCTTCCGCCGCTTCGCGGTGACGTCGGCCAGAGTCACCTGGTCGAGCGTCGTCAAAAACGCGTCCATCGCCTTCGCGAGCCAGGGCTTCAAGCCGCAGGCCCGGAAAATGGGGCAGGTGTTGGTCTCGCGGTCGAAGCACTCCGCGAGGGCGAATCCCGGCTCGGTCTGGCGGACCACGTCGCCGATCCGGATCTCGGATGCCGCCCGGGCCAGGCGAATACCGCCGCCGCGGCCGCGGATCGTCTCGATGAAACCGAGCTTCCCGAGCCGGTGCACGACTTTGCCCAGGTGGTTCTGCGAGATGCCATAGGCGGAGGCGATGTCCTCGATCGAGGACTGTCCGGTGTCGGCGGCTGCCAGATAGATCAGCACGCGGCACGAATAATCCGCGTGAAGGGAAAGCTGCATTGCTCCCTCCTCTCATTCACCGTCGGTTCCGACGAAGGGGTCCGCATGCAATCTACTCATACTCAAGCCTTTGAGAAACAAGCATTTTTTGAGCCGCCGTACGGTACCGGGATCGCCGCACAGGTAAGCCCGACGCCGCGCGGGCGCCTCGATTCCCGAGGCGACGAGGCTCTCCAGATCGCCCACGTGAATGCCCTCCGATGCCGGGCCGCCAAGGACGCAGCGGACGTAACGGACGTTCGGATGTGCCGCCGCCATGGCCTGGATCTCCTGCACGAGATAGAGCCGGTCCTCGCGGAGCGCGCCCTGATAGATCGTGATCGAGCCCCGATGGCCCTGGAGAAGCGCATCCTCGGCGATCGCGACGAGGGGCGCCATTCCGGTGCCGGTGCCGACCAGGGTCAGGGGCTGGTCCGGGCTGCCGGGATAATAGCAGCAGTCGCCTTTGGGGCCTTCCATCCGAAGGGTGTCGCCCGGGCGGGCGTCGCGGTGCAGCCAGCCGCTCATCCGGCCGTTGACGACGCGGTGCACGTGAAGGTCGAAGTGGTCCCTCTGAGCGGCGCGCGAGGCGATCGAGTAACTCCGGCCGAGCCCGTCCTCGCGCCGCACCGTGACGAATTGACCGGGCGTGAAGTCGAAGCCCGCGGGCCGGGCGAAGCGCACGCGCGCGATGTCCGGGCCGATCGGGCGGATCTCCTGGATGACGGCGGCGCCCCGGAACGCCGCGACGTTGGCCGACTCGCACGAAAAGGGCGCCAACGGGCGGCTCACACAGGTCAGAAAGTGGCCGGTCTTCTTCAGCGACTCCTTCAGGCCGTCCTGAGAGTGCGGCGGAATCGGGCCGTCGACGACCCGCATCATGCAGAACTGGCAGGCGCCGGCCCGGCAGGACGAGGGCGCCGCGATCCCCGCGTGCTCGAGGCCTTCCAGGACGGTGGCGCCGGCCGGTATCGTCAGGATCCGGCCCTCGAAGCGGATCTCGACGCTCACCCTTTCGCCCGGTCGAGGACGTCGTCGCGCACGCTCCCGGCGATGGCGGCGACCTGGTCGATCAGGGCGGGGCCGACGCCGTGCTCCGCGAGCGCCTGGCCGAGGAGCTCGATCACGGCATCGACGTGCCGGTCCTGGAGGCCGCGGCCGACGAGGGGCCGGTGCGCGTCGCGCATGGCTTTGCCGGAGTAAGCCGCCGGTCCGCCGAACGCCATCGTGAGGAAGGCCTTTTGCTTGTTCATCTGGCGGTCCATATCGACGTCGTCGAAGAACCCGCTGACCCGATCGTCGGTGAGAACTTTGCGATAAAACGTCTCGACGACCGCATCGACCGCCGGCTGGCCGCCGAGCTGCTCAAATAACGACGCCATGTGAGGATCCTTCCGGGCTAGCGTTAAACATGTATTTAAAATACAGCTTAATGTCCGGGCGTCAATCCCAGGTCGGTAGTCGATCATAAGAATCCGTGATCATAGGCAATTAAATGCAACGCGCCGCGCTCACCCGGCCTTCCGAAACATCAGGAGCATGCGGAAAACCTTCGGCACGGGCCCCAGGGAAGCCAAGGCCGCCAGGGTGAATATTCGTCATTCTGCGTGGCCCTCGAAAGCGATTGGGTAAAATTGGCCATGACGCTCGACAATTGGTCGATTCCAAAAGGAAAAAATATTCTTCCGATAAAGTCAGTTTTCGCGATCGCACCGCGTATTGCCGCCTCGTCGCAAATGTTGGTAGCGTCCACGACGCATCCAAAAATTTGACGAGGTGGAAATGAAGTCACCCGACCCGCAAGAGGTCGCCGGGCAAAAACCGGCCGACGGCTTCACCAAAACGACCAAGAGCCCGCGCAAGCCGTCCGTCCGGCCGCACAAGATCCAAGGGCCGATGCCGCGCCCGGCCCGCTCGACCGAGTGGGACCAGCTCTCCCTTTCCAACAAAGACGAGATCGAGCAGCTGGTCGAGGTCCTGAAGGCCGTCAAGACCGGCGACTTCACGGTCCGCTTCGACTATGAAAAAGGCGACATCCTCGGCCGGGCCGGCGAGCTCCTGAACGACATCATCGGCCTCAACGAGCACCTTTCCAACGAGCTGCTGCGCGTCGGCAAGATCGTCGGCCAGGAAGGCCGGATGACCGAGCGCGCGTCCGTCGGCCCGGCGAAGGGCTCGTGGGCGAGCAGCGTCAATTCCGTCAACCAGCTCATCGGCGACCTGGTAGCGCCGACCAACGAGGTCGCCCGCGTCATTACGGCCGTGGCGAAAGGCGACCTTTCGCAGAAGATGTTCCTCGAGATCGAGGGGCGCCCGGTCCGCGGGGAGTTCCTCCGCATCGGCACCACCGTGAACTCCATGGTGGATCAGCTCAACTCGTTCGCCGCCGAAGTCACGCGGGTCGCGAAGGAGGTCGGCAACGAGGGCAAGCTCGGGGGCCAGGCCGACGTCAAAGGCGTCTCCGGCACCTGGCGGGACCTGACCGACAACGTCAACGGCCTCGCCGGCAACCTGACCGCCCAGGTGCGGAACATCGCCAAGGTGACCACCGCCGTCGCCAAAGGCGACTTGTCGCAGAAGATCACGGTCGACGCCCGGGGCGAGATCCTCGAGCTCAAGAACACCATCAACGTCATGGTCGACCAGCTC
>JAYVWD010000188.1:0-4985 GCA_043786345.1 Pseudomonadota bacterium | reverse complement strand
CTAAATGGCGGCGCCATCGTGTTGCTTGCCGCGGCAGCTTTCTTGTCTTTGGCCGGGAGCGCGGTCCGTAGTTGGCGGCTGGTCTTGAACGGCGCATGCGTCCTGGCGGCGATCGTCGTGGGGTCGTCGATCGGGTGGTCAATGTCGCACGCGAACATCGGCGCGGCGGCCGCGGTCATAATGCTTCTGACGCTCGTCGGGGCCACCTTTACCGAAGGGGTACGAGGCCAGGTCAAGGCTCGGGCGGTCGCGACCCTGCTCTCGGCCGCCGCGTGCCTGCAGCTGGTGGACTCGCCGTCCCCAATGCGATCCATCCTCGCCTGCTCGCTGGGTCTCGTCGCGATTTGCGTCGGGTCTTCCGCGAATCAAAGGGCGTCGGCGAAGGTTTTCTTGTTGCAGAGTGGCTGTGCATTTTTGCTGTTGATCGCCGGCTTTGTCATCGCGGCTGACGACAAGTCGTGGCTTGGAGCCGCTTGCCTCCTGGTCGGCCTCTTCATGGCGGGGGGAATTCCACCGTTCCAGGCCGGCGTCCTGGATTTGTACGAACAAGGTGATTCGTCACAAGTCTTTCCCTATACTGTGGTGCCACTACACTGGTTTTTGGCCTTGCAGGTTATCGAGCTGCTGCCAGAAGGCGCGCTTAGCGGCATGCGCTTTGTCCTGCTCGGAGCCGTCGTCGTCGGATCGGTCGCCGCAATTTCCTGCAAAGGGATCGACTTTCTTCGGCTCTCGCGCGTCGTCCTGCTCTCATGGGCGATCCTTTTTTTGACGGTTTCGGAGCATTCTACCAGTGAGTGCCTCTTGTCCTTCGTCGCCTATCTGACTGCCACGGCGGGCTTACACGCCGTCAGTAGGATCGTGGAAGCGCGGGTGGGGTCCGAGATCTTGGCGTTCGCGGGGATGGGCCGGCGCCTGCCGCAGTTGGCTGGGTTCGGTCTGTTCTTTGCCCTGGCCGTGGCCGGCCTTCCTTTTACCGCCAATTCGTTTGGCTCGGAAGCCGTCGGCGCTCGTGCCGCTCAATTTGGCGTCGGCTTCGTGTTCGCCGGGTACATTCCGATCGCTCTGCTTGGCGTTGCGGCGTATCGCCACTACACACTCACCTTTCTAGGACCAGGAACAGACGCCGTTCCGTCGGGCCTTGACCTAAAGGTTCGCGAGCGGCTTGGCCTTGCGACTATCGCCGCGGTGTCGGTGGTGACGACGGTGTTGACTTTGTGCAAGTTCTCAAACTGAGGAGATCATTCACGTGCGAAGCGTATTTCTTACGAACAATGCATCGAGGATCGGTGGCGCCATTTTGGGGATAGGTGGTTTCGCCACTGCGTTGCAGGCCTCCCCGACCGTTTGGAAGGTTCACAACCGTGCGGGCACGCCGATCGCGATTCTGTGTGCAAGCGACGAGCTGATCGGCATCTCTGGCCAGGCGCGGTTTGAATCTCCCGTCATCGCTTCCGGATCGAGCTACAGTCACGGTTGGGGAGAAGCTTGGCACAATGACGGGATGGGGCTGAATGCCGGGACGTTCACATGCAAGGCTAACACCTCGAGCGACGGCCAATCGGTGGCGGCATCCATCACCTTTAACGTCACGTGGGATGAGCCGGCCGAGATTTCGATTTTAAAAAAAGATAGCGGGTTGAATCTTTCCAAGAGGACTGTGCTGCCGAAGGCGAGCGTGGCGCGGTCTAGGCGATGAGGAGGGAAGTCTTTTAACCGCCATCCGCCAGAGCGTCGGCTGCGTGATGCCTGCCCCCTCCGCCTCTGCGTCGGCCGTCCGGAAGATGCCGCCGTGCGCGAGGAGGCGATCAAGCGCTCTCCCGCCACCCGCGACGACCGTGCTGGGCGACGACCCGTTTGAATGTTTTGAGTCATTTTTAATGAGAAGACCCTCGAGACCTGTGTGGGACGATAAGGGCAGAGCCCTGGGTGCATGGCGCAAGGCCAAAAACCCCCAATTCACCCCAACTCCACCCCATCATTCCGCCTCAATATCGCCACCGTCTCGACGTGAAATGAATTCGGGAAGAAGTCGAGGGCAATGACCTCGGTCAGCAAATATGCATCTTTCCGCGTCAAATACCCCAGATCCCGCGCCAGGGTCACCGGATCGCAGCTGACGTAGATGATCGTATCTGCCCCGAGATTCCGCAGGGGCACCATGCCCTTGAACAGGCCCTGCCGCGGCGGATCGAGCAGGATCAAGTCGAAGCGCTCGCCGGCGCGGTCGCACTTCCACAGGTGGCGCTCGGCGTCGCCGGCGAGGTAGCGCACGTTCTTGATACCGTTGACGGCGGCATTGTGGAGCGCGACGTCGATCGCGTTCTTGTTGAGCTCGACGCCCTCGACGTACCGCGTCCCGTCCGCGAGCGGCAGCGAGAGGTTGCCGCTCCCGCAGAAGACGTCGAGCACGCGCTGCGGCGCGAGCGCCTCGACACGTTCCTTGATCAGCCCGCGCAGCGTGCGATTGTGGGCGGTGTTGATCTGCTGGAACTGCCCGGGCCGCGACGCGAACGCGACGCCGAGCTGCGCATCGAGCGCGAAGAGCGGCGCCTCGCTCAGCTTGTAGACCGTCCCGGCCCAGGCCATGCCGGGCATGGCGCGGAGCGCGGCGGCGAGCGCCTCCTGCGACGCGTCCAGGCCTTCGGCGGGGTAGACGATGGCCGCGGGGCCCTTGCCGGTCTCCTGCAGCTCGATGCGGGCTTTGAGCGCGGGGGTGCCGGGGAGCGTGAGCGCCGCGAGCCGCGCGATGATGGCGTTGAGCGGGGCGGCCGCGATCTCGCAGCGGCTGATCGGGACCAGCTCGCGGGTGTGGCGCCGGAAGTAGCCGACGCGGGCGCCTTCCTCCGGCGTCCAATGGAAGCGCAGGAGCACGCGGTTCCGGTACTCGTAGAGCGCCGGCGAGCCGAGGATCGAGACCGGGACCTCTACCCCAAGCTTCCCGATGCGCCTGAGCCCCGAGGTGACGAAGCTCTTCTTCCATTCGAGCTGCGTTTCGTAGGGAATGCCCATCCATTGGCAGCCGCCGCAGTCGCGCGCATAAGCGCAGCGGGGCGGGGTCCTGAGCGGGCTCGGGACGAGGAGCTCCAAGGGGTCGGCCTCGGCGTAACGGGCGTCGTCCTTGACGATGGTCGCGCGCAGGGCGTCGCCCGGCACGGCGTCCATGACGAAGTAGACCTTCCCGTCCTTGCGCGCGACGCCTTTGCCGCCGTAGGCGATCCCTTCGACGGCGAGCTCGACGACCTCACCGACGCTCATTGCTCGTCGTCGTCGCCGGCCGGCCGCTCCGGAGCCGACGGGCGTGCCCCGGCCTTGGGCGCGCCGTCGGCTTTGCCGCGCGTCCGCGCGGTGCGCCGCGTGGCGGCGGCGCGGGCCGGCTTGCCTTTGCGCGGGTGCTTCTTCGGCTTGGGCGTCGTCGGGGCCTCGTCGGACCGGTCCGCGTCGTCGGGTTCGCGCAGGTTCTCGCCGCGGTTCGCCGCGTTCTTCGGGACGAACTCGAAGGAGATCTGGAGCTTCTGGTTCTTCGCCAGCTGCGACAGCGGTTCCTTGAGCATCGCCGCGACGGCGTTGCCGATCTCGCGGGCCATGATCTGGATGACCTCGTCCTTGCCCTTGCCGGCGCGGGCGAAGAGCGCGGCGAACAGCGCGCGGCCGGAGGCGGCGGCGCTATCGTCGTCGCCGTCGTCGGTCAGGTCGTCGGCGGTGGCGTCCCGGACGATCGTGCCGCTCAGGATCTTGAAGAGATTGTCTTTGATCGTTCTCAATTCGTCGACCATCAGTCAGGGATATCCGCGGAAGGGGCGAGTCACAGCAACTCGAGGAGGGTGGCGATATCGACCTGGCTATGGGATAGCTCACTGTCCTTGTGTTGGCCAAGGATGGATTGGCGGATTCGGCCCGCCATGTCCAAAATGAGGGCACCGGTCCGGTCCGGCGACGTGATGAGCGTCGCCCGGACCTCCTGGAAGTGCTCGAGAAAGCGGGCGTGGCCAGCCGCCTGGATCTGAGGCTCGCGGCCTTTGGCGTGCAAGGCATACCAGTCGCCGGTGAGCTCGGCCAGGAGGGCGCGGCGCTCGGGCTCGGGGATGTCCCTGGGCAGGCGCGCTTTTCGGTCGGTGATCCGGAGGCCCATGGTTCTCTCCTCTTTAAGCGAGGAAGGTCTCGATCAGGTCGTCACGCACCGGGTACTGGAGCGCCATGATGACGTCGACGGCGAACTGCCGTTTGCCGCCGTCGGGTTTGGGGTCCTGGGTATGCGTCGGGCCGAGGAGGTTGGCCCCCATCGCGGACTCGCGGCCCTTGGCGGCGACCAGGGAGCCCGTGATCAGGCCGAGGCTCGTGTTCCACTCGACGTAGGTCTCGCCGCTCGCCAGCTGCCAGGCGGTGATCTCGTGCTTTTCCTCGTCCGTCCAGACGTAGAGGTCGGTGTCCTCGTCGCCGTGGAACCACTGCTTGCCCGAGGTGTTGTCGTGCATGAACGCCGCCTCGACCGGCTGGAGCGACCAGGCGATCTCGATGGGTTTGAGCAGGCGTTTGATGAAGAGCAGCGTGTCGCGCGAGGCCTTGACGATCTCGAAGCCGACGAAGTTGTCGTGCTTCCAGACCACCTTGGCGTTCAGGTCGTAGATGTCGCCGAGGTAGCGGATGCGCGCCTCGTACACGTCGCCGATCGTGAGGCGCGAGAAGCCGCGCGGCGAGACCTCGCTCGAGAACCCTTTCGCCGAGATCTCGCGCACGAGGAGGATGTCCTGCTCGTTCATGAGGGTCAGGTGCTTGTGGTCGACATTGAAGCGCGCAAAGACCCGCCGGTCCCGCTTCGGAGCCTTGATGCCTTCGGCCTTGGTGTCGGCGATGCCGTCGCCGGCCAGCAGCTTTTTGCGCAGAAACAGTCTGAACATGCCGCTCCCTCGCGAGTGTCTGTAGAGAAAGGATCGCACGAGCCCGGCCGGGCGTAAAGCCCAAGAGCCTGAAATAACTAGGCAAAGAAT
>JAYVWD010000187.1:0-2108 GCA_043786345.1 Pseudomonadota bacterium | reverse complement strand
GACGGCTTCGCGACGTTTGAACGCGTCCTCGCGGCGGCGCCCGACAAGCCCGTCGTCATCCTGACCTCGCACGGCGACGAAGAGATCGCCCTTCGCGCGGTCGAGGCAGGCGCCCAGGATTTCATCCATAAGGACCGCCTCGAGCCCTACTGGCTGCAGCGGGCCGTCACCTATGCCGTGCGCCGCTCCGAATTGCAGGAGCGGCTCCGTAAGGTAGAGGCGCGCGAGGCGGCCGCAGCGCACCTGGCAAACGAGGCGCGCGCGGCCTTTTTCGCGAGCATGAGTCATGAGATCCGGGCACCGCTAAGTGTGCTAGTCATGGCGGCGGAGGTCGCGGGCGGTCTGACGGTGTCGCCGGAGGAACGCGCCGACATGCTTGGCATCGTGCGCGCGAACGGCGCGCATCTCAAAGCTCTGATCGACGACCTGCTCGATTTCGCGAAGGTCGAGGCGGGGAAGCTCGGCGTCGCACTCGAGACCGTCCCGACCCGAGCAACATTGGACGAAGCCGTCGCCCTGCTCGCGCCCGCCTTCAAGGCGAAGAGCGTGACGCTCGGCGTGACGATGTCCACCGATCTACCGGATTGCCTGCAGTCAGATCCTCTCCGGTTGCGTCAGATCATCTGCAATCTCGTCAGCAATGCGCTGAAATTCACCCCGCCCGGCGGCGCCGTCAGCGTGAGCGCTTGCCGCGTCAAGGACCAAAACCGGATCGAAGTGCTCGTCACCGATACCGGCTGTGGCATCGATCCGAAGCACGCCAGCTCGCTCTTTCAACCGTTCTCACAAGCATCACGGCTGACGGCGAACCGGGAAGGCGGGACCGGGCTTGGCCTCGCGCTCTCAAGGCAACTCGCGCGGGCGCTCGGCGGCGACGCGGAGCTCGTCTCGAGCGTGCCTGGACACGGCTCGACGTTCCGCGCCACCATCGCCATCGGCACGGAGAACCCCGCCGCGGAGGTGCCGGTCGATAAAACTGCGAACATCGACGTGACGCGCCGGCTCGCGGGACTTCGCCTTCTCGTCGCCGACGACTCGGCCGGTGCCCGGAGACTCTATCGATTGCTCCTTGAGGCCGAGGGTGCGAAGGTCGACGCCGTCGCGGACGGGCACGAAGCCGTCGGAAGCTGCCGTGACGACGCGCACGACGCCGTGCTCCTAGACCTCGAGATGCCAGTCATGGACGGCTTGACCGCCGTGCAAGCCCTGAGGGCGCGAGGCTTTCGGGGAGCGATTCTGGCGATCTCGGCGCATGCCGGCGAGGTGGCGCGACGGCGTTGCCTCGAAGCTGGCTTCGACGCCTTCCTCTCGAAGCCCCTCGACCGTTGCGCGCTCACCGCCGCGCTCGCCGAGGCGCTTACGCGCCGGCAGACGTCAGCCGCGCGCGAGTTCAGCTAACACCCGCAAGGCGTCGGTATCCGTGAAGATTCCGGCCAGATGCCCCCCGTCGTCGCCGCCTCTGGCGCGCGCGCCGACGACCCCGTGGCGCACCCGCTCGTCTCCGTCTCGGTGAGGACCATCTTCGTGCCCGACGGCTTCGACGACAACGACGAGGTCGTCCTCGACGGCTACCTACCTAGCACCTGCTACAGCCTCTCGCACACCGCCTCCAACCTCGACGCCGCGACGGGCGAGATCGGCGTCACCCAGTATGCCCGCCGATTTCCCGGCTCGTGCATCGATGCGAAGATACCGTTCCTAAGCGAAGTGCGTCTTGGCGTCCTGCCGATCTCGACCTTCAAGGTGAAGGCACGGGGGACGGCGGTGGCGTCGCTCGCCATCAAGGAAGCGCTGAACGTCGGGCCCGATGACTACCTACTCTTTCTCATGACGACGTTTCACCAGCTCGATGCCTCGGTCGCGACCGTCAAGGTCGCCATGACGCCCGACCCGGTCTGCGTTCGCGAGGACGAGCCGTTGGCCGCGGCCGCGCGCGAGCTCGAGCGCCGCAAGATCAGCTCGGCCTTGGTCACCGGCTGCGATGGGCAAATGGTCGGGATATTTACCGAGGCAGACGCGATGCGGGCGCTTGCGTCCGAGCTGGAACCGGGCTAGTCGATGTTCGCCCCTCCAGGGACGCCCCAGTTCGGCTGTCTCGTCCTGCACCC
>JAYVWD010000186.1:0-2280 GCA_043786345.1 Pseudomonadota bacterium | reverse complement strand
AAATGAGCGTTAAATCATTGATTTTCCCGATTCTTTTGCTCGGCGCGGCCGCTCCGGCCTTGGCCTCCGATTACGCCTTCTACAAGGAATTGGACGCCGGCGGTGGCCAGATCGAGAGCATCTACGTCGACCCGCGCGCCAAGTGCACCGCGATCACCGTCGACGACCGGGGCAAGGCCGTCGCCTGGGACATCTGCTCCCAGCAGAAGTCCTGGGAAGTGCAGCTCGTCAACTCCCGCTGGGCCAACCGCAGCGTCGCCTTCTCGCCGGACGGCCGCGCCGTCGCCGTCGCGAGCCAGGGCAGGATCGACCTGTTCAGCACCGTCAGCGGCGAGGTCGTCAAGACGCTCCACAAGACGACGCTCGAGCTCTGGAAGATCAACCTTTGATGTACCTGGCCCTCGTCCTCGCCTGCACGCTCCTCGTCAACGAGGCCTCCGGCCTCGTGATCCTGGCGGGCTCGGCGGTGGGGCTCGGGCTCCTGCTCCTGCCCAAGGCGCGCCAAAGGCTGGGCTTGAGCTTCCTGCTCGCGCTTGGCGTCGGGGGCCCCCTCGTCGGCTTCGGCGCCGAGGCCGGCTGGGCGCGTTTCGGGACCGACGGGACCCAGGCCCCCGCCGCGGTGGCGGCCTGGATCGTGGCGGGTCAGCCCTGGATTCAGTTCCGCATCAACGCGCGCCTCCAGACGATGCCGGCCGCGGACAAGGCCGAGCTCGTGGCGCTGCTGGCGGCCCGCGGCGTCGACGTGCGCAAGGCGCTGCGCGCCTTCGAGCTCGACGCCGTCCCGCTCGCCCTGGCGCGCGGGGTGGCCGCGGCCGACGTCGCGCGGCTCTGCGCCCACCACGGCCCCGAGGTCCGCGAGGCGATCAGCGCCGTCGCCCGCGATCCGGCGGCCGGAATCCGGCCCGGCCACGTCGCCTGCGCCCGCTTCGTAATGAAGTGATTCCGGGTATTTACGTTTTCGGATGAACTTTTGGCGCCGTCGTGTGTCTTTAAGGGCATGAAGACCGACGAGCAGTTGTATGCGGAGATGCGGAGCGGGCGGCGCGCCGCCTTCGACGAGCTGTACGCCCGCTACGAGCGCAAGCTCTTCGGCTTCATCCTCGCCTACCTCAAGAACGAGCAGGACGCCGAAGAGGTGTTCCACGACGCCCTCAAGGCCCTGGTCGACGCCGCGCAGAACGGCCGCCAGGCGGAGCTTCCGCAGAAGGTTGGCGCCTGGCTCTTCACCGTCGCCCGCAATGCGAGCCTCAACCGCCTGCGCAGCCGCCGGGTCGCGGTGCCCGTGGCCGCCGAGCTCGCCGACGCCGCGGCCGGCGCCGTCGACGACCTGATCCAGCGCGGGCGCCAGAGCGCGCTCACCGCAGCGGTGGACCGCCTGCCGCCCGCACTCGGGCGCGTCTATCAGCTGCGGGCGGAGGGGGCGAGCTACGAGGACATGGCGCGCCGCCTCGACCTGCCGCTCGGAACCGTCAAATCGCGGGTGAACACGCTCGTTCGCCGCTTGAAGAAGGAAATGGCCCTATGGCTAGCGTAACCTGCAGTGCGACCTTGAACCAGCTCGCGGCGTTCCACCTGGCGCAGGACGAAGCCAAACGAGACGGCGTCGAGGCCCACCTGCTCGGCTGCCGCGACTGCCTCGCCCATTACCTCGAGATGAAGCGGGCCTTCGACCTGGCCGCGGTGAGCACCGCGCTCCCGAGCCCCGCGATCCGGCGGGAGCTCCGCGCCCACTTCCGCGCCCACCTCGTCCCCTACCTGTTCGCGGGCCTCGCCGCCGCGGCCACCGTTTTCGCCGTGCTGCACGTGACGCCGCGCCTCGAGCCGGCGGAGCCCCGGGTCGCGGTGGACTCCGCGAGCCCGATCGCCCGCAACCTCAATACGCTTTGAAGCCCAGGGATATCCGAGGTCAACCGCTGAAACCCCAAGGAGAGGGACGAACATGAAAGCATGGATGCTGATTCCGGGAGTCGCGATCACGGTCGCCGTCGCCACCGCCTACGCGGCGGGCGCGGCCAAAAACGAGCTATTTTCGCAGTGGCAGGCGAAGCCCGCCGAGCCGTTCACCAACGGCGAGGCGACGTTCCACCGCATCTTCGAGGAGCTCAAGACGAGCTACATCGACGCGAACCTGAGCGACGACGAGCTCTACCGCGCCGCCGCCCAGGGGCTCATGGAGAACGCGGACCCGGCGCGTTCGGCGTGGAACAAGCTCTTCACGCCGACGGAGTACAAGGAGCTCCAGGCCGACATGCAGGGCGAGGTCGTCGGCGTCGGCCTCGA
>JAYVWD010000185.1:0-2743 GCA_043786345.1 Pseudomonadota bacterium | reverse complement strand
TCCGTCACCTTGAGGTACCGGCTGTAGGTGACCGACGCGGCGCCAGGTTGAATCAGGGGCTCTTGATCCATCGCGGGGAAGACCTCGGGCTCAGCGGGTCAGGACCGCCAGCCATTCCATGTTGTCGGTTTGGGGGAACATATCGAAGGGCTCGACCTGACGCACCTGAAATCCGGTGGAGGTCAGCTCCTTGAGGTCGCGCGCCAGCGTTTCGACCGCGCAGGATACGTAGAGGAAGCGGCAGCCCGGATGGACCGCCAGCAGATGAGCGAGGTGCGTCCGGGTCGCGTCGGCCAGGCCGCGGCGCGACGGGTTGACGACGATCAGCTCGGGGGACCGCGCCCACACCGGGACGGCATCGCGGGAGTCCTCGACGCGCGCGGCGACGAAGGTCGCCCGCTCCTGCAGGGCGTTCTTCTTCGCATTGTGCTGCGCGTCGTCGATTGCCTGGGGATTTTCCTCGATGCCGAGGACCTGGTAGCCGAGGCGCGCGAGCACGAGCGCGATCTGGCCGGTGCCGCAGTAAAGGTCCCAGGCGACGGTGGCGCGGCTCGGGGCGCCGGCGATCTGCTCGACGCGGCGGTAGAGGTTGATCGCCTGCCAAGGGTTGATCTGGAAGAAGGACGTCGGGCCGACCTCGAAGTCCAGGTCGCAAAGGCGCTCGCGCAGGCGGTCGCTGCCCGCGAGGCGCACGGTCTCGGCGCCGAAGATCGCGTTGCCGCGCTCGGCGTTGAGGTTCATGTGCGCGGAGTTGATCTTGTGGCCCTTGCGCTGGAGCTCGGCGACGAGGCGCTTGAGCTCGACCTTGACCGGCTCGGTGACGACGAAGGTGAGCAGGATCTCGCCCGTGAGGTGCGCGCTGCGCGCGACCAGATAGCGGACCTGGCCGGTGTTCGACGTTTCTTCGTAGGGCGTGAGCGGCGAGGCCTCGAGCGCGACGCGGAGGTCGGTGAGCAGGCGCTTGAGGGGCATGGTGTGCAGCGGGCAGTCGTCCATGTCGACGACCTGGTGGCTGCCGGGCGCGAATAGGCCGATCTGAAAGCGCGGGTCGGCCGCGTCGGCGACGATGGAAACCGGGATGGTCTGCACGCCGCGCGCGGTCGGGAGCGGCCGGCGCTCGGGGCGGCGCTGGGGCGGGCGGGCCGTCTGCTTACGGACGGCGAGCTTTATGAGGCTCCGGTACTCGAAGGGCTTCGGCGACTTCATCGGCGCCAGGATGCGCGAGCGCGGCACCACGCCCGAGGCCTCGAGGAGCTTGACGCCGCTCTCGTACTTCGCTTTGAGGCCCTCGGCGTAATCCTGGTTCACGTAAACGCAGGAGCCGCACTGCTCCTTCACCTTGCAAAAGGGCGTGGACGCGTCCATCTGCACGCGTTCGCGGCGATAGATGTTGCGGGGCAGCGGGCGAGGGCCCGTACGGGGACCGCGGGGGCGTTGCATAGGGGGCCTACGAAGATTGTAAAAGAGCGCCGGTGGCGGGGCGATTCGGAGGAATCAGGATGGCACCGCGACCATGAGATTGAGCATAAAAAGGAAGCGCCTTCTACCACGGCCGACCGGCCGGTGGGAAGGCGCCAGAATGAACGGGATGAAAACTCTATTTTTTCGAGCACTTATAGCTCATGCGCCATTCGACCTTGTCGACCGACTCCGACTCATTGGTCGAGTCGCCCGACTTGTTGCCGCCCTTGGTCGAGCCGGCCGATTTGCTGCCGATCTTGGCCTCGCCCTCCTCGGTCACCTTCACCTTTTTCGCGCCGCAGTTGCCCTTGGCGGTGGTCATCGCCTTCTCCTTGGCGTCGCCGAACATGCCCGGCTGGAGCGCGATGACGCCGCCTTTGCCGGGCTGGCTCTTGACGACGCGGACGGTGGCGCAGGCGCCGAGCAGCGCGGAGCCGAGGACGAGGGCAAAGGCCAGAGGGGGCGCGCGCACGGGGGACTCCTTCGAATCAATACATCCAATCGGCGAGGTCGATCGGGGGCACGCTCTTCACATGCCGCTGCGAGCGGCGGAAGACTTTGATCCCGAGGTTGCTCGAGTACTTCTTCCAGGTCTTCCACTCTTCGGCGAGCGTGCGGACCGTGTAGGGCGTGTTGGGCGACTTCGAGCCTTTGGAGAAGGTGTAGCCGCCGAACAGGTAGGTCGCCGTGTGGCGGATCCAGCGGAAGTCGATCGGCGTCTCGAGGTCGTTCTCGACGTCCTCGGGAACGTCGAAGAAGACGAGCATGTCGCCGTACTTGAGCGGCAGCTTGTCCGGGTTCACCTCGTAGAACTCGGAGTTGAGCGCGCGCCAGAGCTCGTCGTAGTTGATCATCGCGCGGTGATAGCCCGCTTCCTTCTTGACGTTGATCAGGGACGACGCGGTCAGCGTCGGGCTCTGGAAGGCGAGCGCCGCGTGGAAGCAGTTGGGGCCGCGGTAGATGATGTACTTGCCGACCATCTTCTTGGCGAACTCGGGCAAGAGCTCCTTGTCGATGTCGATGGCCTCGCCCTTCATGATCTTGGCGAGCAGGCCTTTGCGCTCATCCTTCTTCAGGTAACTGGCGATCTGCTTCATGAACTCGCGGCGCAGCCCGCGGTCCTTCTTGAGCTCCGAGGTCGACAGGGTCAGCTTGTGGTGCGTCCGCGAGTAAAGGTCGCTGAACGCCTCCTTGTCCATCAGGTCGAAGCCCTTCGGGTCGATGTCGACGGTCTTGGTCGGCGAGCCCTTCTTGGTCGGTTTCGCCTTTTTCAGCTGTTTCC
>JAYVWD010000184.1:0-3681 GCA_043786345.1 Pseudomonadota bacterium | reverse complement strand
TCGGCCGGATGTTCGCGCCGTGCGAGGCCTGGCGGCTCCTCGCCTTCACGCAGCTCTTCGGGACGGCCTTCAACCTGGCGGCGCTCGCCGTCACGGTCGGTACCGTGTCGTTCACCGACGTCGCGTTCTCGTGGTCGACGACGCTCGCGGCCGATCCGGGGACGATGCACCGGCTCGTGTCCGTCCTCGCGGCGCCGTGGGCCTGGGCTCTGCCGGACGCCGGTCCGTCGCGCGCGCTCGTCGAGGCCTCGCAGTATTTTCGGCTGAAGACCGCCGGGGCCGGCAACTTCGTCCGGCCGGGGTTCGCCCAACTCTATGGCGGGTGGTGGCCGTTCCTGGCGGCGTGCATCGCGTTTTACGGCCTCCTGCCGCGCTCCATCCTGCTGCTCCTCGCGCGCCGGAACGACCTGGCGGCGCGCCGGCGCGTCGTGGCGGAAACCTTCGAGCTGGAGCGCTTGGCGGAGCGGCTGCGGACGGACATCACGCGGCCCGCGACGGCGGTGGCGCCGACCGCCCTGGGTTCAGGGGGCCGGGCCGCGGCGCGGGCGGCGCCGGCGGCCGGCGCCCCGTGCGGAATCATCCTCTGGCGCGACCTGCCGTTCGCGGAGCCGGCCGCGATCCAGCTCGTCCGCGCGATGACGGGCGCCGCGCCGGCCTTTGTCCGGCACGCCGGCGGCACGGCGCGCGACCTGGACGCCGCGGAGGCGGGCCGCGCGCTCGCCGCGCTTCCCGACGCGAGCGCCGTCATCCTGGTGGACGTCTTCGCCGCCCTCGACAAGGCGCTGAGCCGGTTTCTCCGGGGTCTGCGCGGGCGCCTCGGGCCCCGCGCCCGCATCCTGATCCTCCCCGTCGCCAGCGCCGGCGAGATCCCGGAGGCGCCGCGCGCCGGGAAAGACGACGAGAAACTCGGCCTCTGGCGCCGCGCCGTGCGCGACCTGGACGACCCGGGCGTCGCCCTGGCGGAGGCGCCATGAGCCGCGTTCCCGTCTTCGCCGTCGTCGGCCGCGTCAACGAGGGCAAGTCCTCGATCGTCGCCGCGCTCACCGAGGGCGAGGACGTCGCGATCGGCCCCGAGCCCGGCACGACGCGCAACGCCAGGGCGTACCCCCTCGTCGTGGATGGCAAAACCCTGCTCGAGATCGTCGACACCCCGGGGTTCCAGCAGCCCGAGGCGGTCTTCGCCTGGCTCACGGCCCGAACCGCCGCCGGCAGCGCCGCCGACCGCCCCGCCGCGGTGCGGGCGTTCCTCGCGGAATTCACGGCCAAGCCCGACTTCGTCGACGAGTGCGAGCTCCTCCGGCCGATCATGGACGGCGCGACGATCATCTACGTCGTCGACGCGAGCCACCCGTTCCGCCGGTCCTACGAGGACGAGATGCAGATCCTGCGGTGGACCGGCCGGCCCTGCGTCGCGCTGCTAAACCAGACGGGCGCCGACAACCACTCGGGCGTGTGGAAGGAGGCGCTCAAGCAGTTCTTCGACCGCGTGCGCTACTTCAACGCCCACAAAAACCTGTTCGAGGACCGCATCGCGCTGCTATCGCTGCTCTCGCACCTGGTCGAGGAGGACCGCGGCCCGCTCGACGCCGCCGTCGCGGCCCTGCACCGGCGCGACGAGGAGCGCCTCGAGCGCTCGGCCAACGTCATCGCGCACCTGCTCGCCGAGATGATCTCGTTCACGGTCCGCGAGCAGGGCGGCGCCGAGACGCTGACGGACGCGCGCCGCGCGGCCATGGAGGCCCGATTCGCCGCGGAATTGCGCCGGATGGAAGCCCGCGGCCGCGACGCGGTCGAGAGCCTGTACGCCTACGCCAAGCTCGGGACGCGGGAAGATCCGCTCGGCGCGCCCGCCTTCGAGCGCGACCTGTTCTCGGGGGAAGCCTGGCAATTCCTCGGGCTCTCGCGCGCGCAGCTGATCGGCACGAGCACCGCGGCGATGGCGCTCGCGGGCGGCGTGATCGACGCGGCGACGCTCGGCCACACCTTCCTCGCCGGCACCCTCATCGGCGCCGGCATCGGGTTCGCCGGCGGCGCCTACGCCGCGTTCAAGGCGCCGCAGACGCAGCTCTTCGGCCTCTCGGTCGCGGGCTCGACGCTCATCGTCGGCCCCCACCGCGACCACCAGTTTCCGTGGGTCGTCCTGGACCGTGCCCTCCTCCACCAGCGCGCCGTCGCCCGGCGGCCGCATTCGGTGCGGACGCCGCTCCACATGACCGGCGGCGGCGGTAAACAAGGACTTGTTGACAAGCTCGACACCCTGACCTCGGGCAAGCTCCTCAACCTCTTCGACAAGCTCCGCCGGGGCCCGGAGAAACGCCAGATTCTGGCCCTCAAGGACCTGGTCGCGGGCGTCCTGCGCGCGCATAAATCCACGGATTAGCTGGTATTTTTGGCGATGTACCGGGGTTTTCTAAGGCTCCGCCGGGGATCGTCCGATAGGCCTGCATTCGCATATCCAAAATCACTAGGAGTAGGCGCTATGCGCATCGGATCCGCTTCGGCCCGTCTGCTTTCGCTTCTGTTGGTCGCGGCGCCGTTCGGGGCGTGCAAGAGCCAACAGCAGCTCTCGACCGTCAAGGAGGGGGAAGCGAATCCGGTTGGTGCCGATGCCGCCCCGGCCGGCGAGAGTCCGCTCGAGACCGCCATGCAAAACGAGATGGACCAGGAACCCGACATCGCCGGCGACACCGCCGCGATGGACGTCCCGACCACCACCGAACCCACCGGCCTCCGCCTCACCGGCGGTAAGAAGGGTATGGGCCTCGCCGATGCCGACGAAGGCACCGGCGGCGAGGGCACCGGCACGACGACGGGCGGCGCCGGCACGACCACCGGCACCGACCCGAACGCGGGCGGCAACGCCGAGCTGACGCCGGAGGAATTCGAAAGCCTCGTCGCGTCCCTCGACGGCGGCGCCGCCAACCCGTCCGCCCTCCGCCTCGAAGGCGAAGACACCGACGGATCGGTCATGGACGCGGCGACCGTCGCCGAGCTCGAGGCCGTCCACCTGCCGAGAATGCGCGAAGCGCTCGCCCGGCTCGGCGGCGGCACGGGAGGCACGACGACGGGCGGCGCCAAAACGACGGGCGGCGCCAGCACGACGGGCGGCGCCAGAACGACGGGCGGCGCCAGCAACGACCCAAGCAACCCGTTCTCCGATAACTTCGTGAAAGGCTCCGGCCTGCACCTGACCGACGACCTCGCCTCCGCCAGAACCGAGCTCGAACGCCTGCGTGCCTCGATCACCCGCCTCGAAGCGGTGATCCAGCGCTATCAGACCGCGAACCGCCTCTTCGTCGCGCAGCGCAACCAGCCCGATCAATTCAACTGCACCGCCCACGGCGCCGTGCGCCGCGGCGACAAGTGCCAGTGCCGTGGCTGGGGCCTCGACGTCACCGGCTTCTCCTTCACCGTGCCGACGGTCTCGGCCGCCCGCGCCCGCCTGACCTCGACGCCGCGCCGCTGCCCGGTCCTCGAGCGCCTCTACTGCGTCGGCGACGCGACCAAGAGCGGCCAGTGCGGCCTCTTCAGTAAAGGCGTCGGCTACAACACGCCGGCCATCTCCACCTCGAACCGCATCGCGGGCGAGAAGCCCGGCGAATGCTGGCTCACGATCGACAAGATCATCCGCGACAACAAGGCGCGCGTCTTCGCCCCGAACGCCTGCAGCAAGGACATCGC
>JAYVWD010000183.1:0-1854 GCA_043786345.1 Pseudomonadota bacterium | reverse complement strand
CGGGACCCAGGCGTGGGGCGTGAAGTTCATCCGCTCGTCGAAGCAGGCCCACTCCAGAACATAGCCATTCTGTAGTTGCATGGCGTTGCGTGCCCACTTCGCATAGGATGGGAGCGGCGGATTCTTCCCAAGGTGACGGCGGCGAGGCCCGGCGATGCGGCGCGAAGGCGAGCGCGACAACACGGCGGCACGGCGCCTCGCGCGCCTCGAGAGCGGCCTGGCGCGGCGCAACGAGCGCGTCCGGGTCGCGGGCTTCGACTGGGCCCTCGAGACCCTGGACGACCTGGACGCCGTCATCGACCAGCTGGTGGCGCGCCTTCCCGCCGGCAAGGATGGTCAGACCGCCGTTCCCGAGGTGTGCCCGCACTTCGGCGTCCTGTGGCCCGCCGCGCTCGCGCTCGCGGAGCACCTGGCGGCGCGCGGCGCCCTCGCCGGACTCGCCGTCGTCGAGCTCGGCTGCGGCCTCGGGCTCCCGAGCATGCTCGCGCGCCGGCTCGGCGCCCGCCGCGTCGTCGCCACCGACCGGCACCCGCTCGTGCCGCTGTTTCTGGCGCGGAACGCCGCGGCGAACGGCATCGAGGGGCTCGAGTACCGCGCGCTCGACTGGCGCCTGCCGGCGGCGGACCTCGGGGAGTTCGACCTCGTGATCGGGAGCGATCTGCTCTACGAGCCGTGGCAACCCGGCTTCCTGGCGAGCCTGCTCGGCCGCCTCGTGGCGCCCGGCGGCGAGGCGGTGATCGCCGATCCGGGGCGGCGTTATGTGGACGCCTTCGTCACGCTGCTCGAGGCCGGGGGCTTTCGCTGCGATCTGGGCGCCGTGCGGCCGATCCGCAACGGGGGCCGCACCGTCGAAGTGCTGGTGGTCGAGGCCCGGAGGCCGGCCGCCTCGGCTTAGAATGCTTCGATTTTATTGATATATGATTCAGACAAGGAGTGAACGGAGTTAGGATGGCGCGCTGGGGCGTCACGGGCGGCGTGTAGCCTGCCGAGACTGCTCGCGCTCGAGCTGCCGCTCTTCCTGTTCGTCGCCGTCGGGCTGGCCGGGACGCTGCTCGTGTCCGACGACTTCGATGCGGCGCGGTTCGAGCTCGCGACCCGCGGCGGCGTCCCGCTCGCGGTCCTTTACACGGCGTTCCGGGCGCTCCATCGGGAGGGGCTGCGGCGCTGGCCGCGCCTCGTCAACGGGGCCGCGCTCGTCTTGCTGCTCCTGTTCGCCGGCGGGGTCGCGGCCTTCGTCAACGCGGCGTCGTCGGACGACGTGACGATCAAGCGCACCGTCGAGCGGGGCTCCGGCGTAGCGGTTCGCGACGTGAAGCGCGGCGGCCTCGGGTGGACGTTTCGGACGCGGATGTAAGGCGCAGTATGACTTGATCTTGGTCCGCGGAGTCCTCTGAGCAGGGCTCGTGCGTCGAAGTCAAGGGTGGGATCGGTGGAGGGGAACGGGGTGGGTGCTCAGGTAGGATGGGCGGGGTTCGTTATGCGAGGTTCGTGCCAACTGCCTGCCGCCCTCTGCGCGACCTTGAAGGCGATTCGCGTCACCCCTTCCCACCAGGCCGTCGCCGAAACCCTACGATCGGGCCGGCGGGCGAAAAAGCGTTGCGAAAAGCGGCGCGTAGCCCCGCGCGACGCCGCGCCGCCGCCGCCGCCGGCCGTCGGGGCCCAGCCGTGCGGTTCATGAGCCTCGTCCCCCGCTTTTGGCCGGACGCGCGCCGGTGTAAAATCCCGGCGGAGGCCGCCATGGAATTCACCGCCCACGACGTCATCGCGCCGCGCCTGCACGTCCCGCTCGGTCCGGGCGATACGGCGCCGCCGTTCGCGCTGCGCGACCAGTGGGGGAACCTCGTCTCGCTCAAC
>JAYVWD010000182.1:0-2624 GCA_043786345.1 Pseudomonadota bacterium | reverse complement strand
CTCTGCCCGAGGGTCAGATAGCCCATGCCGAGCCCGATCATCAGGTCGCAGATGCGCACCACCGCCGCGCGCTCGAAGAAGAACTCGCGCGCCTCCGCGATGGTGATGCCAAGCACGGCGAGCAGGTTTTTCCCGCGGTATTCGACCGCCAGGACCTCGTCGCCGAACCGCCGGCCCTCGCAGGCGGCGCACAGCACGTCCATCTCGCCGAGGAACGAGAGGTCCTCGACGACCGTGCCGAGGCCCTTGCAGGTCTCGCAGCGCCCGCCCGGCGTATTGAAGCTGAAGGCACCCGGCGTAAGGCCGAGCTTCCGCGCCATCGGCTGGTCGGCGAGGAGCTTCCGGATCTCGTCCATCATCCCGAGGTAGGTCGCGATGTTCGACCGGCTCGACCGGCCGAGACCCGCCTGGCTCACGAGCATGACCTCGGCGTGCTGCTTGACGAGCGGGGTCGGCGCGACGCCGCCGCACTTCGGGTCGCTGACGAGCGCGCGGTCGATCGGCTGCCCGAGCGCGCGCGCCACGGTCGGGTAGAACGTGTGCTGCACGAGGCTCGTCTTGCCGCTGCCGCTCACGCCGCACACCGCGGTGATCGCGCCGACCGGGAAGCGGACGTCGATGTTTTGCAGGTTGTGCGTCGCCGCGCCCTTGAGCGTCAGGAACTTCAGGGACTCCGGGCTCCGGCCGCGGACCGGGGCCAAGGGCGCGGGGCGCGTCATTTCCAGGCCTTTTTGCGGGTCGCCCTGGAAGACGATGCGGCCGCCTTCGTGGCCCGCCTTCGGCCCGATCTCGATCAGGTGGTCGGCGCCGAGGATCAGGTTGCGCTCGTGCTCGACGACGACGACGGTGTTGCCCTGGTCGCGCAGGTCGTGGATGACCTCGAGGAGCTTCTCCGAGTCGCGGGCATGCAGGCCGGCGCTCGGCTCGTCCAGGCAGAAGAGCGTGTCGGTGAGCGCGCTGCCGAGGCACCGCGCCATGTTGATGCGCTGCAGCTCGCCGCCCGAGAGCGTGCGCGCCGAGCGGTCGAGCGACAGGTAGTCGACGCCGATCTTGCGCAGGTAGCCGATGCGGGCGTGCGCCTCCTCCAGCGCCTCGGCGACGCCCATCAGGCCGTCGTCGCCCGCCACCATGCCGTTGGCGGCGACAGCCCCGGCCTCGAGCTCCCGTTCCAGGTCGCGCACCCAGCCGTGGAGCGCCTCGATGCTCAGCTGCGATACCTGCGCGATGTCGAGCGCCCCGAGCTTGCAGGCGAGCGCCTTGGAATTCAGGCGGGCGCCGCCGCACAGGGTGCAGGTCGCGTATTTGCGGAACCGCGCCGCGTGGATCCGGTAGTGCGCCTTGTACTTCTTCGACTCGAGGTACTCGAAAAAGCCGAGCAAACCGTCGAACTTGGGGCCCTCGCCGCGCAACAGCCAGTCCCAGTCCGCCTTCGAGTAGTCCTCGAAGTTCTTCTCGTATTTGAGGCCGAGGCGCTTGGCGCTCGCCTTCGCCCAGTCGTAGTATTCGGCGAATGCGCCGAAGTTCCAGGCCGTGACGCCCTTATCGGCGAGGGAGGCGTCGCGCTTCGGGATCGCCTTCTCCAGGTCGACCTCGCTCGCGGCCCCGAAGCCCTGGCAGCCGGCGCAGGCGCCCAGGGGGTGGTTGAAGGAGAAGAGCGGCGCCGACGGCTCGAGGTACTCGAGGTTGCAAGGCGCGCAGTCCAGGCCGCCCGAAAAGAGCAGGCGGTTGCCCTCCTCGTCTTGGACCTCGGCCAGGCCGCGGCCCGCCTTCAGGCTGAGCTGCGACGCCTCGATCAGGCGGCTCATGCCCGCGTCCTCGAGCGTGACGCGGTCGACGACGATGCTCGCGCCCTTCAAGTCCGCGGCCTTCGCCAGTTCCAGCTTCACGACGACGGGCGCGCCGCCCTTCGCCGCCAGGGCGAGGCGGGTGAAGCCTTGTTGCTCGAGCTGGACTTTCAGGTCTTTGACAGAGACTTTGCCCCAGCGCGTGAGCGGCGCCGTGATCAGCACGCGTTTGCCGCGCCAGTCGCGCAGCGTGTGCTGGGCGACCGACTCGGCGGTCTCCTTGACGACGACGCGCCCGCAGTTGGTGCAATGGATGCGCGACAAGTGCGTGAAAAGGATACGCACCAGGTCGATGAGCTCGGTCGCCGTGCCCACCGTCGAGCGGTTGGTGGCGCCCGAGCGCGTCTGCTGGACGGCGATCGCGGGGGGCAGATTCCGCACCTGGCCGATCGCCGGCTTCGGGAGCGCCTTGAGGTACTGGCGGGCGAAGCTCGAGAGGCTTTCGACGTACCGGCGGTAGGCCTCACCATAGAGGGAATCGAAGACCAGGGAGCTCTTCCCCGACCCGGACACGCCCGTTACCACGGTGATTTTCCCGACCGGCAGGCGGACGTCGATGCCCTTCAGATTGTTGGTCGCGACGCCAATGAGCTCGATGTCGCTGCTCGGGATCTCGGACACGGCTTGCACCACCCTTTAGGCACGTTATAATTCACGCTGGACCATCCCCTGCAATCAAAAGAGGTACCAACCTTGGCGCGGCTCCTTCTCGCGCTCGCCGTCTTCCTCGCGGGGTTGTCCGGCGGCGCCTACTGGCTCCTCGCGAAGCGCGGCGCCAAT
>JAYVWD010000181.1:0-21504 GCA_043786345.1 Pseudomonadota bacterium | reverse complement strand
TATGACTGGATCCGACCCATGCCCGCGCCCTGACGACCCGCGGCGTCAATGCGCGTCGTGGCAGGCGACGACGTCGCCGCGGGTGAAGTACTTGGCGCTGCAATTGCGGCAGATGTACCGGGCGCCGTCGCGGCGGAACTTGTGGGCGTCGTCCGCGGCCTTGGGCGCCTTCTCGGGCGCGGCGGCCGGCGCGGGCGCCAGAGAGGCGACCGCGGCCAAAACCGGCGGGCTCGCGACGGCGACCGGGCGCGAGGCCCTCGGTGCTTGCGCCATGGGCTCCGGACGCGGGGCTTTCACCGCCTTCGGCGGCGCGACGTGGGCGTCGAAGCAGGCGATCACCGTCTCGAGCGTCGGGTGCTCTTTGCCGCATTTCCGACAGATGAGCTTGCGGCCGTCGCGCAGGAACTTGTGCATGTGCTCGCGGCCGAATTTCGGGGCCTTCGCCTTCACCGGCGCGGCCACCGCCGCGGCCGTCGGCGCGCGCTGGTGGCCGACCCGACGCTCGTCGGCGACGCTCTTCTGCGTCTGAGTCCGGCACGCATCGGCGCAGGCCTGCGCGTCGGTCCGCCGCGTGTAGACGCGCTTGCAGAACCCGCAACGGAACTGCGTGGCGGTGCCGTCCGTGACCTCGTTGATCGGCGGCGCCGTCTTCAGCCAGTGGGAGAGGCAGGTCACGAGGCAATGATCGGCCTCGGCTTCGCGCTGATACGCCTTGCGGCAAACGCCGCAAACGAACAGCCCGTCGCGACGGATGACCCGTTTGATCGGGACCGTCGCGCCCCGCGGTCTCATCTGTTGCTGGGCGCGTTGACGGAAAGGCATGAAATCCCTTCGGGTATTCGGGCTCGGGGGTGAAGCCGCCGACCGGAAGGGCTCGGATCGACTGGCATTATTCAGCCGATGTCGCGTTCTTGCTCGAGGAACGCCAGATAGTCCTCGAGCGCGAGCGCATCCCGCGTCGCCTTTCCGCACGTGGCGCAGACCGCGGCGGCCACGGGCACCTTCTTCTGGTAGTCCTCGACCGCCAGCAAGCGCACCGCATCGTGCCCGCCGTCGCAGCGGGTCGGCATCAGCACCGTGCGCACGACGGCGCCTGCGGCCACGGCGGGGGCGATGTTCAGGCAGTCGATGAACGTCGGGGGGCAACGGTCGAGGACGATCCGCTTGCCGGCGCAGGCGGTCTTGAGGAACGTGACCCATTCGGCGAGGCCGCAGCTGTTCATCGACGAAACGTGCGCCAGATCGAACTGACAGTTGGGGCCGAGACTCTTCGCCGCGTCGCGCAGGGGCGCGACCGCGTCCTCGGTGATGGCGCCCGAGAACGAGACGCGGGTCCAGCCGTTGACGGTCTCGATCTTGACCTTAAGGCGTGCTGCCACGAGGGCCCTCCTTCACGTGCGGAGCTGGATGGGCGGCCTGGCGGACCTTCGCGCCTTTCCCGGTGGAATAGAGCACCGCACCCGCCGCCATCAAGGCGAGGAGGAGCGCGGCCACCCACAGGCGGATGCCGCGGCGCGCGAGCGGCGGCCGCGCCGGCGCCGGCGGCATCGTCGGACGAACGGCCCGGTGCGGCTGCTGCGAGACCGACGAAGAGCCGGCCGACGTACGCGACCGCACGCTGCTTTCCTGGTCCAGAATGAACTTGTTCCGCACCCGCTCGACCTCCGCCCGGGGCAGGGCGAGGCTCAGGTCCTTGCCCCGGTGCAGGACGTCGCGCTGCGGATCGTTGGGCGTCGTCGGCGTCGGAACCGGCGCCGGCGCGGGACCCGCCATGACCCTCGTCGGCGGCACGGCCGCGAAGGGCTCCGGCGTCGCGGGCATCGCCTCGCCGCGCTCCATCGCCGCCTTGAGCAGCTGGTGGCAGCGGCGCTGCTCCTTGGTGTGGGTCGTCTGCACGAAGACGCCGAGGCGTTGGCGCGCGAGCCCGCCGTGCTTCTCCTCGAGCAGCTGCAGCAGGTCCCGCTCGAGCGCCGCCGCCGACTGGTACCGGTTGGCCGGGACGAAGTCGACCATCTTCGCGACGATCTGGCGCAGGTCCTCCTGCTGCCCGGCGAGGTCGGTCGCCAGGCGGCCGGGGATCGCCGTGAAGCGCTCCGCGTCTTCGGTCAGGAGCCGCTTACCGCACAGCATCTCGAAGAGGACGCAGCCGAGCGCGAAGAGGTCGGCGGCGGGCTCCAGGGACTTGCCTTCGTGTTGCTCCGGCGGCATGTAGGTGCGCTTGCCGCGGTAGGCGAGCAGGTCGCTGGCGCCCCCTTCCAGGCGCGCCGAGGCGATGCCGAAGTCGCCGAGCTTCACCTCGCCCTCGAAGCTGATCATCACATTGCCGGGCGTGACGTCCGCATGCACGAGCTTCAGGCCTTTGCCGGTGACGAGGTCGCCGCGCGAATGCACATAGTGCAGGGCCCGGGCGATCTCGGCCGTGATCTGGATCGACATCGGCGTCGAGAGCTTCATGGCGCCGCGCGCGCAGGTCTTGAGGACGTGCTCGAGGTCGACGCCCTCGACGAACTCCATGATGATCGCGTCGTGCCCTTCGACCCGCGCAAAGCCCTGGACCTGCACGATGTTCGCGTGCGAGAGGGCCTGGCCGATGCGCGCCTCGTAGCGCAGGAGCGCCGCGTAGGTCGGGTCGGCCCGCAGCGGCGGGAGCACCCGCTTGACGATGCACGGTTTGACGAAGCCACTCTCCTGGCGCGCGACGGCGACCAGGATCTCGGCCATGCCGCCGCTGCAAAGAAGCTCGATGGTCTTGTACGTTACCGCGGTCATCGAAAAAATCCCCAAGGGTATCCGAGTCATCGGTCCCTTGGGCGGCCGTCCTTAGGCGGGCCGGCGGAGAAGCGGCGGGGCCAGGGGGCGCAAGGCCCGGATTCCGCCGTGTTTGCGGCCGCTATTCGCCGGCCGCGCAAGACGCCGGGGCGCGGCCGCCTCGAGGTCCAGCACGAGCGCCGCCTGGTCGGCCGCGTGGAAATCGAAAAAGATCTTCCCGATCGAGCCGTTCGGGCCGGCCTCGAAGAGGTGCTCGTACCAGCCGACCGTGAGCCAGCTGCTCTGGGAGGAGTACCGGGAGGACGATTTCGTGGTTTTCCGGTTCAAACCGATATTCTAAATCCACCGCCTTCTGACCAGGTAACTGTTTATTATGATTGACAATTTATTTTTTATTTAAAGGATTAGAAAATCCGCCGAATAGTTTTGCAAGACGAAATTGTCGATTCGGACGACGGCCTACGAAAAGAAGATTTCGGCCGCATTTAACTAGAAACCATTAATCGGAACCTATCAGACAGGAGCAGATGAACCATGGGCCTTCCACTACCCAAGGAATCGCGGCGGTACCTCCGGCGTCCATTGATGGGGGACCTGACCGGCAGGCTGTTTCTTGCTGAGAGTGGCCGCCCAATACCCTGTCTGGCGCTTGACGTTTCAGTCGGTGGGCTTCGCGTCCTTGCTCACGAGGAGCTGATACCCGGCGCACCGATGTTACTCGCCATCGAGAGCTGCACCCTTCCATTGGCGGTAGTTTGGTGTCAGCCGGATGCCAAATCTCGCAAGTCTTATGCGTGTGGCCTTGCTTCATCCGATGACACTGATCTCGAGAAGTTTTTCATATCGATTCGATGGCTCGCAGATTACGGCGTAACAGACGCGTGGATCCGAGGCTTGGAGCTTGTCAACATCAACGGTGATTCGGAGGAATGAGTCGCAACAACTGAGGGGACCTAATGAAAGCTCGCCAAACAGCCGATCTACGAGCGCATCGCCGCCGCCTGATCCGCTCCATGCCTGGACGAATCTACACGGAGGATCGGCAGGAGATATACTGCCGCCCGCTTGATGTTTCTTCGTTCGGTCTCGAGATCTTCGTGGAATAGAGCACCGCACCCGCCGCCATCACGGCGAGGAGGAGCGCGGCGACCCACAGGCGGATGCCGCGGCGCGCGAGCGACGGCCGCGCCGGCGCTGGCGGCATCGTCGGACGAACGGCCCGGTGCGGCTGCTGCGAGGCCGACGAAGAGCCGGCCGACGTACTCGACCGCACGCTGCTTTCCTGGTCCAGAATGAACTTGTTCCGCACCCGCTCGACCTCCGCCCGGGGCAGGGCGATGCTCAGGTCCTTGCCCCGGTGCAGGACGTCGCGCTGCGGATCGTCGGGCGGCGTCGAGGGCTTCATGGCGCCGCGCGCGCAGGTCTTGGGGACGTGCTCGAGGTCGGTCGACGAGCGAGCCGGCCGCGCCGCCGGCGACCTCGAGGCTGGTCGCGCCGGTGTCGAGGATCCCCTCGTTTTTCAGGTCGGGACCGAGGCTCCGCCCGTCGCCGCCACCTTCGGTCTCACGCACCTCGATGACGACGCGCGGCTGGTCGAGCGCCATACCGTCCGTCGGCCCCATCGGAATCACCGCGGCTCGCGCCGCCAGGGATCAATTGAATCACGTGCATTGGGTTCCTCCTGGACGGAGTGTGGCGAAAAAATCGCCGCGCGTCCATACCGGACGGCCCCGGCGTGGCCGAGTTTATGGCAGCAAATCCGTGGGATTGCGCCGTTCGGTCAAGCGTTTTGACCAGCCGCCGCGGCGCGACGATCCGCTGGCCGTATCGCCCTCGCGTTGCTACTATCCCGCGGCGACCCACAAGGAGAAAAACGCGATGGCCAAGCACGCCTTTCAGAACTTCGTCGTCGACCACATGACGCTGCTGTTCGACCCCAAGCTCTACCCCGTCGTCTACGTAGCGTTCAAAATCATCTTCGGCACCGAGCCCGACGACCTGCTCTACGAGAAGCGCCGCAAGCAGCCGAACGGCAAGGAAATCTCGATGACCTTCGCGGCGCGCCTCGGCGCCGCGGAGCCGGGCCCGCAAAACCAGGTCCACACGGTCTTCGCCATCGTCCAGCCCTCGGAGGCGGCGACCGAGCCCTCGCACGTCCGCTCGATGCTCCAGGACCACTCGGCGGTCGCGCACCTCCAGCACGTGGCGCTGCGGACGCCCGACCTGATCGCCTTCCACAAGCACGCGCTCGAGCGCGGCGTCCAGTTCATCACGCCCATCCTCAAGGACCCGGAAGAGAACCTGATCCAGGTGTTCTCGGGCGAATGGTTCTTCCCGGGGAGCAAAGCCTCCGCGCTCTTCTTCGAGTTCGTCCAGCGCAACCCGAGCGACGGCGAGCTCGACAAGATCCAGCGCGCCAACAAGCAGACCTGGTTCCGCGACCAGACCTTCCTCGGCCTCTACGACGAGAAGGAGCGGGAGTACGCCAGCGGCAAGGTCACGCCGTTCCTGTCCTTCGAGCTCTTCGAGGCGATCGCGAAGGAGATCGGCGCCAAGCAGATCTGGGAGATCACCGACCAGGAGGTCGCGCGCATCGAGACGATGATGATCGAGCACACCGCGAAGAAGAGCGCGCACTGACCGCCATCCCCAGGAGAGCCGACGCATGAAGACGAAAGCCGCCGTGGCGTGGAAAGCCGGCCAACCGCTCGAGGTCGAGTTGATCGACGTCGACGGGCCGAAAGCCGGCGAGGTGATGGTCCAGATCAAGGCCTCGGGCGTCTGCCACACCGACGCCTTCACGCTCACGGGCGCCGACCCCGAAGGCCTTTTTCCCTGCATCCTCGGCCACGAGGGCGCCGGAGTCGTCGTCGAGGTCGGGGCCGGCGTGAAATCGGTCGCGGTGGGCGACCACGTGATCCCGCTCTATACGCCGGAATGCGGCAAATGCAAGTTCTGCCTGTCGGGCAAAACCAACCTCTGCCAGGCGATCCGCGCCACCCAGGGCAAAGGCCTGATGCCGGACGGCACCTCGCGGTTTTCCAAGAACGGCAAGCCGATCCTGCATTACATGGGCACCTCGACGTTCGCCGAATACACGGTGCTCCCCGAGATCGCCGTCGCGAAGATCGACCCCAAGGCGCCCCTCGACAAAGTCTGCCTGCTCGGCTGCGGGATCACGACCGGCGTCGGCGCCGTCTTCAACACGGCGAAGGTCACCGCCGGCTCGTCCGTCGCGGTCTTCGGCCTGGGCGGCATCGGCTTGAGCGTCATCCAGGGCGCGGTCATGGCGGGCGCCGGCCGCATCATCGGCGTCGACATCAACCCGGCCAAGTTCGAGTTCGCCAAAAAACTCGGCGCGACCGACTGCGTCAACCCGAAGGACCATAAGAACCTGGTCCAGGACGTCATCGTCGCGATGACCGACGGCGGCGTCGACTACTCGTTCGAGTGCATCGGCAACGTCGACGTGATGCGCGCGGCGCTCGAGTGCTGCCACAAAGGCTGGGGCGAATCGACCGTCATCGGGGTCGCCGGCGCCGGCCAGGAGATCCGCACGCGGCCCTTCCAGCTCGTCACCGGGCGCGTCTGGCGCGGCTCGGCGTTCGGCGGCGTCAAGGGGCGCTCGCAGCTGCCGGGCTACGTCGACCGGTACCTCAAGGGCGAGCTCAAGGTGGACGAATTCGTGACGAGCGTCATGCCCGTCGAGCAGATCAACAGCGCCTTCGAGCTGATGCACCAAGGCATCGGCATCCGCTCGGTCGTGACCTTCTGATGCTCACCCCGCTCAAACGCTTCCGGTGCGTAGGCGGCTGGCAGTCGATCCACGAGCACGCCTCGGAGTCGACCGGCACCACGATGCGGTTCGCGGTCTACACGCCGCCGCAAGCCGAGACGCAACGGTGCCCGGTCGTCTATTTCCTCGCCGGGCTCACCTGCACCGAGGAAAACTTCATCACCAAGGCGGGCGCCCAACGCTACGCCGCCGAGCACGGCCTGATCCTGGTCGCGCCGGACACGAGCCCGCGGGGGGCCGGGGTGCCGGGCGAGGATGAGGCCTACGACTTCGGCACCGGCGCCGGCTTCTACGTCAACGCCACGACGCCGGGGTACGCCAAGAGCTACCGGATGTACGACTACGTCCGGGACGAGCTGCCGGCGCTCGTGAACGCGCATTTTCCCGCGCGGCCCGACGCCCAGGGCATCATGGGCCACTCGATGGGCGGCCACGGGGCGCTGGTCCTTGGACTGCGGAATCCCGAGCGTTACCGGTCGGTTTCGGCGTTTTCGCCGATCTGCGCGCCGAGCGCGGCGCCGTGGGGCCAAAAGGCGCTCACCGGCTACCTGGGCCCCGATCGTAAGACCTGGGAACCTTATGACGCGTCGCTGCTCGTAGCGCAGGTAAGAGGAGACAAGCGTCTCCTTTTGATCGACCAGGGCGCGGCCGATGAGTTCCTCGCGACCCAGCTCAAACCGGAGCTTCTGAGGAAGGCCTGCGACGACGCGGGCCATCCGCTCGAGCTACGGCTACGCGCGGGGTACGACCACAGCTACTACTTCATCGCGACCTTCGTCGGCGAACACCTCGCGCACCACGCGCGGGCGTTGCGCTGATTTCTTGCGGTCGATCGGCCGGGGCTTGAAGTCCTCACCTTCGCCGAACCAGTCGATGAAAGCGCCGGCATCGGACAGGCGCAAGAACGAGGGGACATAGGACATGGCTTGGATCATGGTAGAACGTCTCCGTTGAGTGCGATTCAAGCCAATGCATGATCCGTGCCATATCCCCGAAATGGACTGGCCGAAACCGGTTACGCGAGGCTATTATTCCTATATGACCGCACCGGTTGGCACCGACACCCTCATTCGAATGAGCATCGACCAGATCCTCAGGGTCTGGAAGGAGCACATGCGCGAAGCGCTCCCCGAGGCCGAGCGCCTCGCCTCGCCGACGCTGCTCGATCACCTGCCGATCTTCCTCGAGCAGCTCGCCGGCCAGCTCGCGACGGCGAAGACCCGCGCAGGGGAATCCCTGACCCAGGAGCCGAGCGAAGACCACGGCCGGCAGCGCGCCAAGCTCACGGCCTTCTCGCTGGGCGACGTCATCCGGGAATACCGCGCCCTCCGCCAGGTCCTGTTTCGCGTCGTCGAGCGCGAAGCAGGCCGACCGCGAGCTCAACGCGTTCCTCGACGGCCTGGACTACAGCCCGACCCGCCACTGAGCGCGGCCCGGGACCGATCGGCCCCCTTCCCCCTTGCTTGGGGTGGGGGCCGTTTTCATTCAGCGGTACTGGTCCGTCTCGAGGCCCGCGCGCTGCAGCAAGCGGTACACGTCGGCGCGGTAACGCCCCGAGAGCCGGGCGACCTCCGAGATGTTGCCGCTGTTCTCGCGCAGAAGCCGCTCCAAATACGCCCGCTCGAAGGCCTGTTTGGCCTCGGTGAGCGGCAGGTTGAACACGGCGCTCTCGAGCAGCGCGGTGCCCGCGGCCGCCTTCGGATCGGCTTCGCGGCCCGGCGCGAGGTGCTGGAACATGTTCTCGGTCGTGAGCTCGCCGTCGGTCGAGAGCACGACGGCGCGCTCGATGGCGTTCTGGAGCTCGCGAACGTTCCCCGGCCAGTCGTAGGCGACCATGCGCGCCATCGTCGTGTGCGGCGGCATGCGGACTTCGCGGCTGAAGCGCTGGTTGAAGATCTTGAGGAAATGGTCGGTGAGGAGCGGGATGTCCTCCGTGCGATGGCGCAGCGGCGGGATCCGGATGATGACGATCGACAGGCGGTAGTAGAGGTCCTCGCGGAAGCGCTTGCTACGCGCCTCGTCGAGGATGTCGCGGTGCGTCGCCGCGATGACGCGCGTGCCGATCGGGATCGGCGTCGACGCGCCGATCGGCGTGACCGTGCGCTCCTGCAGCACGCGCAGCAGCTTCGTCTGCAGGACGAGCGGCATGTCGCCGATCTCGTCGAGGAGCAGCGTCCCGTTGGTGCACAGCTCGAAGATGCCCTTGCGGTCCGCCTTGGCGTCGGTGAACGAACCCTTGCGGTGGCCGAAGAGCTCGGACTCGAGGAGGTTTTCGGGGATCGCGCCGCAGTTGATGGCGCTGAACAGCTGGGCGCCGCGCTTGGACGAGTCGTGGAGGGCGCGGGCGACGACCTCTTTGCCGGTGCCGGATTCGCCGAGGATCAGCACGGTCGAGTCGACCGACTTCAGGCGGTCGATGGTGGCGACCGTTTCCTTGAGCGACGGGCTGTCGCCGATCAGGCCGTAGTTTCCGGAGGCGGCCGGGCCGACGGGCGCCGGCGCGGTGAGGTGCTTGGCGAGCTCGGCCATCAGCACGTCCGGCGGCGAGCCCTTTTGGACGAAGCCGCTGGCGCCGCGCTTCATGCACTCGACGGCTTGCGCGATCGAGCTGCTCGCGGTGAGGATGATGACTTTGGTGAACGGCGCCACCTTGAGGACGTGCGCCAGGACGTCGAGACCGCGCTCGCCGGCGAGGTCCAGGTCCAGCAGCATGGCGTCGTAGAAGCGCTGCGCGAGCTCCTCGCGGGCCTCCAGGACCGTCGCGACCGAGGCCGTGACGTAGCCGGCCTTCGTGAGGATCGCCTCGCCGAGCTTGCTGGCCGTCTTGTCGTCGTCAACGATCAGGATACGCCCGTGACAGTCTCGCGCCATGACGTGTTCCGATGCTGATCGAGCCGTTTCCTAGCCGCGGGACCGGTGGGCTCGACCCCCGGTGCGCGTTCCTGACCGGGGGAGCAGACGAGCGCCGTCGACGACCTTCAGGAATTGAATAAACCTTGTGATACCTCGGTAAGGTCGTTCAATCCTAGCGGATTTTTGCGGCCGTCTTTACCGCTTGTTTACTGGCCAGGATTGGCTGGACGCCCTGTGGCATATCAAAATTTTGAACGAAACCCGGCGGCCGCCCGCCCCCGCAGGTTCCGCAGCGCGATGGTCAACAGGGCCGCCCCGAGCGCGGGCTGGCGCAGGAGCCGCACCGGGATCTCGAAGGCCAGCTCCAGCGCGAGGCGCCGGAAGCCGCTCCGGTACAAGCCGCGGATCCCGCGCAGCAGAAAGCTCAGGTCGTCCACCCGGGCGGCCTGGAGGGTGCGCCGGGGCGCGCGCTGCCACCGGAGGAACGGCTCGCGGAAGAAGCCCTCGTACCCCGCCTCCCAGGGTTTCGGCCCGCCCGAGGCGTGCACCGCGAACGCGGCGGCGCGGATCGCGAGGCGGACCCGGAGCGGAAACGGCGGGCACATCGGCCGGCCGTGCAGGTGGTCGATCGCGCTCTGCCGGTTCCAGCGGGGATCGAGGGGGCGCCAGTCGAAGGCGAGCACGGCGTTCAGCGCATCCTGGTCGGCGAACGGCAGCCGTCGGCCCGGCACCGAGGCATAAGCGACGAGGCGCTCCTCGACGCGCTCGCGGCGCCAGCGCGCGAGGTCGAGCACCATGACGCCGCTGTTGAAGTACGGCAGCATCGGGTCGAGGCCGATCTCCGCCGAGGCCACGCCGCCGGAAAGGTGGTGCTCGGGCAGCGCATAGTCGCGCACGGCGCCGATCGTCTTCCCGGCCAGGTCCGCGTCGTGCAGCTCCGACAGGCAGCGCCGCAAGATCACGTCGGCGTCGACGTAGACGGCGCGGTCGAAGCGGGCGCCGACGAAGCGGCCGGCGAACATCCGCCAGAAGGCCGGCGCTCCCAGGTGCGCGGGCGCGAGCCAGCCCGGCCCCACCGGCAACGCGGCGCCGTCGATCCACACCGGCGTCAGGCGCGTGCCGGCGAAGCGGGCGGAAAATTCGGCGCGCTGCGCCGCGGACCAATCGTTGACCAGGTGCAGCTCGACCCGGCAGCGCGGGCCGAGGTGCGCCAGCACGCTCGCCGTCAACGCCATGAGCGGCTCGGCGTATCGGCGGTCGGCGGCGGCGATCATGGCGATCTCCCGCGTCATGCCCACGAAAAGGCCTCCCAGCCGGCGCGCCGCCAGAAATTTTGCGCGTCGAGGACGGCGCGGCGCCAGAAGTAGCGGTCCACGCGCCAGTCCATATTGCTCGCGAGGTCCGGCCGCCAATACCAGGCGGTGTGGGCATACCCCTGTAATCCCTGGCGGCGCGGCGGCGTCAGGCCCCACAGCAGCCGGATGAGCTCGCAGCCGAAGTGGTTGCCGCGGACGAGCCGCGCGATGGCCTCGAAGGAAAAGCGCGAGGCGGGCAACAGATGCTCCTGCACGAGCTCCGGGATGCGGCCGTAGGCGAAGCCGGCCCGTCGGGCGACCTCGATCAGCATCGTATCCTCGCCGGCGATGCGGAACGGCAGGCTCGGGTGGTGGTGGCCGAAGAAGTTGTAGCGCGCGTCGCGCCCGGCGTAGTCGAGCAGCCGGTCGACGACCTTGGCGCGGATCACCATGCCGGCGCCCGGCGGGACCGCGCTCCATTCGTACGGCTTGTCGCTGAAGACGGCCGCCCCGAGCGGCGGGCAGGCGAAGTGCGGGAGCCACCAGGGCCCGTTGGGGGCCTTGGCGCCGCCGAGGATCACGGGGGTGTTGACGCCGCCGAGCACCCCGACCTCGGGGCGCGCCTCGAGGAAGGTCACGGCACGCTCCAGGTATTCGGGCGCCGGGATGTTGTCGTCGTCGATGATGACCGCGTACCGCGCGCCGGCGGTCCGCGCGGCGGCATAGGCCCGCAGCCGCGCGCGACCGGTGCCCGGGACCGGCTCATGCAGCAGTTCCAGGCCAGGAACCCCAGCGAAAACTGCGGGTTCCAAGGCATCCGGGGCGGCGCGATTGTCGACGACGACGACCTTCCAGGCCCGGTGCTCGAGGGTCTGGGCCGCCAGGGCGCGCATGCAGCGCGCAAAGAGCTCCGAGGAAGGGTCCTTCGTGCACACGGTTACGGCGAGCAGGGACACGGCGTTCAGGCCTCCGCATGTTGACCGGAAGGGGAATGATTCCGACAATGGTACCAAATAATCCCAGGCAGGGGACCCTCATTGGATATCGTGCGTTTCGAAAACGTGTCCAAGCGCTACACGCTGACCCGCGACGCGTATGAGGACGCCCGGGCGCATGGCGACGACCGCGTCGAGCCGAACGGCGACTTCTGGGCCCTCCGCGGCGTCGACTTCGCCTTGAAGGAGGGCCAGTGCGTCGCCCTCATCGGCGCGAACGGCTCCGGTAAATCGACGCTTCTCCGCCTGCTCTGCGGGATCACCGCGCCCGACGGGGGGAAGATCCTGCGCTCGGGCAGCGTGTCGGCCGTCCTCGAGCTCGGCGCCGGCTTCCACCCCGAGCTGACCGGCCGCGAGAACGTCATGCTCGCCGGGTCCCTGCACGGCCTGTCGAAGGCGGCGCTGCGGGCCGCGCTGCCCGACATCCTGGAGCTGGCGGGGATCGGCGCCTACGCCGGCCAGCCGCTCAAACGGTATTCGACGGGCATGGCCATGCGCCTCGGGCTCGCCGTCGCGCTGCGGCTGCCGGGCTCGCTGCTCGTGATCGACGAGGCGCTCGGCGTCGGCGACGCGGTCTTCCAGCGGCGCGCCATCGCCGAGATCAACGCGCTCCGGCGCGAGGGCAAGACGATCATCCTCGTCTCCCACGCCGTCGGGCTGCTGCGCGAGCTCTGCGACTGGGCGATCCTGCTCGAGCAGGGGCGGATCACCGAGAACGGGCCGTTCGAGCAGGTGATGGGGCCCGCCTCCGCCAAGCAGGTCGCCACGTCGTCGACCGAATTCACCCGTACCGCGCCGTTCCACCCGAGCAAGCCGTGCCTGCGCACGGCCCGGATCATCGCCGACGAAACGGCCGAGGTCTGGCGCTTCGAGCTCACGTTCTTCTCGCCGCGGGCGCTGCCGATGCCGGCGGCGCTCACGCTCTGCGTCTGCGCGGGGAACGGCGCCAACCTCGGCACCGGCACCGTCGGGACCAGCGGGCGGCCGACGGACAGGCTGGTCCTCGCGCCCGGGATCACGAGCGTCACGCTCGAGGTCTCGACGACGTGCCTGGCGCGGGGGCATTATTTCTTCGGGTTCGGCCTGACGCCGCCCGCAGAGGCGCGGGAATACGACTATACGACGGCGATCCTGTTCGCCGACCTGGACCGACTCGTGCCGCCGGGGATCGGGGCGTCGTTTGACCAGAACTGGGGCATCGGGAGCGTCGGGTTTCCCGTCACGTGGAGCACGACTTAGCCGCCCGGCCGCGGAAAACCGCCTTGGGCCCGGTCCTTCACCCTCTTGCGACGCCGCGCCGCGAAATCACCAGCAAGGCGGCCGCCACCAGGGCGACCGCGGCCGAAACGCCGAAGGCCGTGCCCGCGCCATAGCGCGTCATCAGCCCGCCGGTGATCAGGCTGGCGGGAAGCGCCGCGAGGCCCAGGACCAGCTGCATCGCGCCGTAGCCCGTGCCCCGCTTCGCCGGGGGGAGCAGGTCCGCGAGCAGCGCCTTCTCGACGCCTTCGGTGAAGCCGTAGAAGATCCCGTAACCCAGGAACGCCGCGATGAACGGTGCCGGCGTCGTCGCGAACCCCATCACGGCGTAGGCGACCGCATAGACGACCCAGCCGGCGGCGAGGAAGCCCGTCCGGCCGAATTTGTCCGACATCCGTCCCGCGGGCACCGCGAGCGCGGCCGCGAGCATGTTGAAGAAGACGAGGATCACCAAGGTCTCGCGGAAGGTCAGCCCGAGCTGCGTCGCGCGGATCACGAGGAAGGCGTCGCTCGAGTTGGCCAGGGCGAACAGGCCGACGACGAGCAGATACCCGCGGACCTCCTTCGGGATCTCCCAGGCCAGGTACTTCTTGGCGGGCGTCCGCCGCTCGAGCCGCGGGACGAAGAAGGCCAGGAAGAGCAGCGCCATGAGACCGAACGGGATCGAGGCGTAGACGAGCGTGCGGAAGGTTTCCTCGCTCATCGTCGCTTCGCGGCCGACGCCCAGCGCGAGCGCCACGAGGAGCCCCGTCACCGCCCCGAGGGTGTCGAGGAACCGCGTGATGCCGAACGCGCGCCCGGTCTTGCCCATGGCCGTCGCGTCCGCCACGAGCGCATCGCGCGGCGCCGTCCGCAGGCCCTTGCCGGTCCGGTCGAGGAGCCGCGCCGCCCCGAAGACGGCCGGGATGTGCGCCAGGAGCAGCGCCGCGCGCGCCGCGACCGACAGCGCATAGCCCGCGAAAACCAAGGGTTTGCGCGAGACCATGCGGTCCGAGGCCCAACCCGAGAAGGCGCGCAGCAGGATCGCGACGGCCTCGGCGGCGCCTTCGATCAGACCGACGAACTCCGGCGTCGCGCCGAGCGTCGCCGTCAGATAAACGGGGAGCGCCCGGGCGATCGCCTCGCTCGAACAATCGTTGAAAAAAGAGACCAGGCCGAGCCTGGTCGCGATGGACGGATCTTTGCTCATGCCGCTTAGGTTAGGGCGCCGCGATGTCCACGGCAAGCGAGACCGCACAGTGGTCGGAGACGGCGTTGTTATAAGTGCCGATCACCCCCTGGTCGCCCGAGCTGCAGGGGCCGACGACCTTGGCCGTGGTCACGTGCGCCGCGAGCTCGCGCGAAACCCACACCCGGTCGAATTTCGCCGGGGGAAAGTTCTCCGTCGCCGAGGCCCAGGTGAAGGGCTCGGGCAGGGCGAGCTGCTGGATGCCGAGGGGCGCGAGGGCGCGGTCGATGTCGGCCGGGTCGTTGGCAAAGGTATTGAAATCACCCAATAAAATGACCGGCTCCCGGGCCGGGCCGGCGCTCAGGTAGGAAGCGATCTTGCCGATCTGCTGGAGCCGTACGGTGCTGAAGTTCGGCATCGCCTTGAGGTGGACCCCGAAGACGTGCGCGAGGTGCCGCCCGTCGGCCGTCGTCAGGATGCCGTGTACGGCCGGGCGGAGGTGGCCGGTGACGTCCACCGTCTCGAGCGCAAAGCCGCCGGCGCCCTCGACCGCCTCGAGCTTATACTTGGTCTTGTTGCACATCACGACGTGCTGGTGCATCGCGTCCGCGCGCTCGTAGGAATGGCAGTCATAAGAGTTGTCGAGGACGCCGCGCTCGAGGAGCGGCAGATTCACGATCTCCTCGAAGACCATGACGTCGGCCATGAGGCCTTGGTCCCGCAGAAACTTGCGGATCGTCGGCGCCCGCGCCTCGGTCGCGGTCTTGCCGAACCAGTTGAGATTGATCTCGCTGAAAGTCAGGGTTTCGGCCTGAGCCAGGCCGGCGAGCAGGAGCGCGCCGCAAAAACCCGAGATCACTTTGACTTGAGCAAGCATAAGGAAACCTCCCCCAAACGGAAATGGAATCGACGAAAATTGAGCCGGCACGAGTTCTTGAGGGAAGCCTAGACCCAAAGCGCCGATTATTCCAGGCGTACGTCGCCTCAGAAGCGGAACGTCAGGCTGAAACCGTGGCCTTGCGCGCGCAGAGACACGGGTTTTTCGCGGTGTTCGTAAAGATTGTCCGCGACGACCGCCGACGCCGAGCCGATGGCGCCGCCGACGAGCACGTCGGTAAGATAGTGCTTGTCGCCCTCGATGCGCGCGAGCCCCGTGACCGCGGCGAGCGCGAACGCGCCGCCCCGCACCGCGAGCGGCGCCTCGGGGAAGAAGCGGGAAACGAGGGTCGCGCCGCAAAAAGCGATGGCGGCGTGGCCGGACGGGAAGGACAGCGCCTCGTCGCCCGAGGCGGTGTCGCGTTGGTCGTCGCGGCCTTTGGGGCGGGGGCGGCGCACGGAGTTCTTGAGGGCGGTGACGACTAAGTTGGTGAGCAGGAGCGCATGTCCGGTGGTCAGCAACTGCCCCGTCTTGGCGTCGTCGTGCCGGCTCAGCGCGAGCGCCGCCGGCAGCGCCGCCGACGTCGCGACGGAGGCATTGGAGACGGCCCGCCAGTTGGCCTCGGCCGGCGTCACCTCGTGCCCGTGCGCCTCGCCGTGCAGGGCCCGGCGGGCTTCGTCGTCGAGCCCCTGGGTCGGAAACGCGCCGCCGTCGAAGCGGGCGTGATCCGAGGCATAGGCGCCGATGCTCCAGGCCGCGCCGGCGAGCGCCAGGTCGGTCCCGAGCTCTTCGCCCCAGGCGACGTCGCGGGCGTAGGCGGGGGCCGGGGCCGCCGAAGCGGCGAGCGCGGCGAGGAGAAGGACTGATTTCAAGGCGATGCTCCCCGGAGAATTCTCAGGAGTCTAACGCAAAACCGACGCGGGCGCAGGAAAGCGCACAGATCGGCTTGCGGAATCGCCGTTATTGACGGCTCAGTTGAGCGGGCCGACGAAGGTGACCTGGAGGCCGGACCAGGTGTCGAAGTCTCGGTACCAGCGCTGCGTCGCGGGCGCCGGGACGTTGATGCCGAAGGCCACGCCGGCGTTGATGGGAACCGTCACGCCCATCTGCGAGGCGTGGTAGTGCTGGTCGCCGTTCGACTCTTCCGTGGCCGCTTCGCGGACGCCGCCGACCATGATGTAGCCGTTTTTCAAGCAGGTCTCGATCGAGCTCGGCGCTTCGTCAAACACCATGCAGTGCAAGTTCCGGGGCCGCGGAATTCGCGAGGAATATCGCGGCGCGCCTTTGCAGTTTCGGGAAGCGACCGGCCGATCCTTCGCACTTCCGGGAAACGCGAACGACCGTGCCAATTCCGGCACGGTGCCGTGCCGCGCGTGACGCGCTTATGCGCGATGATTGACGCCTGTGCTCCTCCGGTCACAGGACCGATGCCTTGAAACCCGCGTCCCGCCGTTTGGCAAGCTTTGTGCTTTCTCATGCGCACAGCGCGGCACATGCACCACCACGGAGTCCAGATCATGACTCGAACCCTGAGGCTCCTCGCAGCCTTCTGTCTGACAGCTACGTCCGTCCAAGCGCGGGCCGATGACACCTGGACCTACCGGGCCTGGATCGCCAAGGCCGGCCGGCTCCTGCGGGCCGGCGAGCCGCTGCCGGCGGCCCAGATCGAGGAGCTCGCCCAAAAAAGTCCGGACGAGGTCGTCGACACGCTCATGGCCTCGCCAGGCTTCGCCGACACCGTGCTCGACTTCAACCTCTACTTTCTGGGCGCGAAACCGGCGAAGCTCTTCACGCCCGACTACCGCGACCCGGCCTCGGGAAAGCGGCTCTACGCCATGGAAGTCTTCGAGGTGCCTCAGGCGATCGCCGCGGCGCAGGCCGTGGTGAACGGCGGGGACTTTTTCCAGGTCCTGGACGACATCCCGCAGCGCTACGTGACCCCGTTCGGCAAAGCGGAGGACGGCGACCAGCTCGGCAAATTCCACGCGGCGCTCGACCTCGCCGTCGCCGCCTTCCACCCCGCCGGCCCCGAGACGCCCGCCGACAAAGCCGCGGGCTGCGCCGTGGTCCTCGGCGATCACTCGCCGCTCAGCGACGCGTCGGAAGCCCTGTTTAAAAGCGGCTTCTTCGAGGGCGGCCAGAACTTCGGCCTGGACCTCGCCGCGGTCTCGATGCCGTCGATCGACGCGAGCGTCGCCTGCTTCGTCCCGGATATCCCGGTCGCGCGCGTCCTCGACGGGCTCGCCGCGTGGCGCGTCACGATCGACAAGCTCTACGCGCAGGCCGCCGACTACTCCGCCGACAGCTACGCGATCCGCAAGCTGACCGACATCCGGACGCTCGCCAACGCCGAGACCGACCGGTATCTGCGCGGCACCTCCTTCGACCTGTTCGGCTTCTGGAACACCTACCAAAACTCCTCGACCAACTACAACCGGAAGCGCGCGGCCCACATCCTGCGCACCTACTTCTGCGACGATCTGACGCCGCTCAACGTCGTCCCGGGCGACACCTCGCCGCACACCGGCGACGCCCATGCGAGCGACCCGAGCTGCCAATCGTGCCACTACAAGCTCGACCCCATGGCGGGCTTCTTCAAGGAGCGCGGCATCATCGGCTACGACTTCTCCGGCCTCGACGCGCACGTCTTCGACGACCAGGCGATCTTCACCGGCGAGAAGCTCGCCGCCTACCGCGAGGCCTGGCCGGTCACCGGCTACGTCCGCTCGACCCGCGACCCGGCGCAGAACGACTACGGCCGGTCGCTGCCCGACCTCCTCGCCATCATCCGCCGGGCGCCCGAGGTCAAGCAGTGCCTGACGCGCCGCCTGGCGGAATACACGCTCGGCCGCACGCAGACGATCGACGGCGCCTGGATCGACCATTTGAGCCAGCAATTCACCGTGAATCACGACTCCTCGGGCGCGTTCAAGGGGGTGCTGCGCGAGATGCTCCTCAGCAAGACCTTCGTCAAGGCCGACGCCCAAACCGATCAATGCTACGACAACTACCCGGAAGGCACGGTTCCGGAGCTGCCCTGCGCGGTATCGTTCGTCATCCGCAACAACTGCGCGAGCTGCCACCGCGGCACCGACCAGCGCCACGGCGGCCTCGACCTCACGCACTGGCAGCCGGTCGGCACCGACGCCGACGGCACGCCGCTCAAAGGGTTTCCGCACCTCGACGCGCGAGGCGCGCAGGTCCCGCCCGCCGAGACCTTCACGCGGATCCAGACGCGGCTCAACACCGCGGACCCCGTCCTCGCCATGCCCCTCATGCGCGACATGCCCGCGACCGAAAAGGCCCGGCTCTTCCGCTGGGTGAACGAGCAGACCACCACTGGAGGTGCACCGTGAGGTTCCTTCTCGCCCCGATGATCCTGGCCCTGGCCGCCTCCGGAACCCTCGACGCCGCGTCCCGCTCGAACGGCGACGCGACCGGCGAATTCCGCGGCTACGAGGCCATAAACGCCGCGATCTCGGCCCGCTGGACCTTACCCTCGGCCACGCCCTTCCGGCTGAGCTCCTTCCTCGGCGACACGTCGAACGGGCTCTCGTCCCTGCTCGGCGGCTTCAGCTCCGGCGAGTTCCGGAACGGCGAGCCCAACGCCCTTAACATGCTGCTCTGGTACATCGCCATGGGCGGCCTCGCGGCCGCGGTAGAGACCGGCGTCTGCACGGACCATTCGCCGACGATCCACGGGACGAGCTGGACGCTGACGGCGCCCGCCTATGCGGCCATCAGCGCCGCCTGCCAGCTGCCGGACGACGCGGCGGCGCGCGAAAACGCGTTGCTCGGCGTCTGGCTCGCGACGGTGTCCTACGATGCGCCGCGCGCCGAGTTCGACGCATGGCGCGCCGGCCTCGGATCCGGGACCGTCGCGGCCCTGCTCACCGGCGCCCTGCTCGACCCCTACTTCATACTCGAACCTTGAAAGGAGGCGTTACCATGTCGATGTCCCGTCGCGTTTTCGTCGGAATGGGTGCCAGCATCGCTGGCGCCGGCCTCCTCCCCCCCGGCCCGGCCCGGGCGCAAGGGGCCGCCAAGCCGCACTTCATGCTCGAAATCTTCGTCCGGCCGGGCTGGGACCCGAGCTACATCTTCGACGCGCGGCCGCTGGCGATGCGCGCCGCGGGGATCGCGCACAGCTACTTCGACGCCGAGCCGACCGAGCTGCGCGACGCCCGCGGCGGCCGGACCCTCGTCACGCAGAACTTCGCGGCGCTCGCCGAGCACTTCAACGCCGGCCGCTTCAGCATCCTCAACGGCGTGCACATGGCGGCGAGCTTCGACGGGCACGAGCAGAACCTCAACTTCGCGCTGACCGGCAATCCGTTCGGCGGGGAGTCGCAGATGCCGCACCTCAACGCCGGGGCCGGCGCGGCGCCGCTCGACTACCTGCAGCTCGGCCAGCTCTACGGCATCAACATCACCAACGGCGCCAAGAGCGCGCCGCTCGACGCCCGCAGCGGCGAGCGCCTGGTGCGGGCGGTGGCGGCGCAGGCGCCGATCGCGCCGGAATCCCCCGTCGTCAACTACCTGTTGCAACGCCTCGCGGTCGTCGGGGGCGGCGACGGCGCCTTTTCCCGCGGCGCGCGGACGATGCGCCGGGGCCTCGGCGAGGCGGGGGGCCTCGCCGAGCGCCTCAAGGCCATTGAGCTGGAGGCCCTTCCCGAGGACGGCTCCGAGGTCCCGCTGCGCGCGACGCTCAAGTACCTGCACCAGTGCTTCGCCTCCGGGGTCGTCCATTCCGCGTTGATCGAGCTCGACCGGGACCTGGACACCCACGACCCGGTCAGCGCGAAAAAGCAGCCGGAGACCTATCGGAAGGTCGCGGACGAGCTGGCCGAGCTGCTGACGTTCCTGGCGAACACGCCGCTCAGCGCGACGGACCCGACGCCGCTCCTCGAGTGCACGACGCTCCTGATCACCTCGGAGTTCGGCCGCACGCTCCGGCAAGCGGGCCAGGCGATCGACGACACGGGGACCGACCACAACCCGCTCGCCAACACGGTGCTCCTCGCGGGGCGCGGCATCCAGGGCGGCCTGATCATCGGCGCCGGGGATCAGGAGGCCGCCTTCGCGCCGGTCGCCGCCGCCCACAAGGGCTTCGACCTGGACCTCGTCAAGGTGATGGGAAAGCCCTTCGACTTCGACGCGATGCTGGCCGTCGCGGCGTTGCCGGAGGCCTACGACGCCGCCAACTATCTGACGTTCGCGTCGGTGGCGAACTCGATCTACGCGCTCTTCGGCGTGGATTCGTCGCGGTACTGGAAGCTCGGGCGGAACGCCCCGGCGGCGCGCGTCCTCGGGCCGGCCCTGATCACGGTTTGAGCGGGCCGGCGTAGACCCGCTTCAGAAGCGCGTCCATCGTCGTCATGAGCGCCCCGAGGCTTTCCGCGGTCCCGTTGACCGTCAGGACGGCTTCGGGGCCCTTCGTCAAAAGCAGGCCGAGAAACTCCGACACCGCGGGCGCGGCCGCCATCATCGCGGCGCGAAAACGCGGGCGGATCTCGAGGTCCTCGATGGCGGAAAGGCAGCGCCGGCGCATCGTCCCGAGCGCCTCGAGGGCGTCGCCCGCGCCGAGCTTCGCGCCGGCGAAGAGCTTCTGGCGCTCGCCGGGCGCGAGGCTTCGCGGCAACGGCAAGGGGCCGTTGGCATACGCCGCATCGAGGTCCTTCGTCGGGCCGGTGTAGGCCGACAACCAGCCGCCGCCGGTCGCGGCAAGGTCGCGGCTCCGGAGGCATTTGAGCGCGTACTCGACCGGCACGAAATCCCCGTCGTTGAGCACGAGGCCGTCGGGAACGAGGAGGCAGGCTTCGACGGCCACGGCTTCCGCGGGCGTCTGCGCCCACAGCACGGGGTTTCGGATGTCGATGATGCTCTGCGTCGCCAGCAGCCGCCCTTTGATGAAGGCGGGAAACCGCGCCCAGGCCGCGGCGTCGATGCGGGCCAGGCACTCGTCGACGTCGAGGTAGCCGGCGTAAGCGATGCCTTCGCCCGGCTCGTAGCCGGAGGCCCAAAGATCCTGCATCGCGCCGTCCGCCGTCTCGTCCGCGACGTCGGGCGGGAACGAGGAATAGATGTAGATACTGATCGACATCGGGCGATTTTACCGCCGTTCGGGCCGCGGTCAAGGGGCGCCTTTCCTCCCAGTCCCGGGAGGCCCTTTCCCGAGAGGCCAGACACCCCAAAGTGCGTGGCAACCCACTGCCCCAAGGCGATAACGAACAGTACAACAATTTGTTTTTACTTGGTTTTTTATACTTCCTCGGCCACGTGGGCCGCCGGCTATGCCTAAAGGCAAACGGTTACCCTCCCTCCCAAGGCTCCCTCGCAGGCAACCGCGAGACAGTGCTCAGACATTACTGGCCGCTCACCGACTTGGGACCCGTAGGCGGCGCGCTCCGCGGCCCTGGCACGCTCGCCGAAGGGCTGGCGCAACACGCTCGCGTTTCGGCGCGGCAGCCGTGAAACCTCTCGGGCGACTCAAA
>JAYVWD010000180.1:0-10962 GCA_043786345.1 Pseudomonadota bacterium | reverse complement strand
GTTGGTCAAAGGCGGCGAGAATCTGCGCGAGCTGAGCTACCTCGCCTACGTCATGAACGAGAAGGCGCCGAACGCGTTCGCGCTGCCCGGCGGGAACATCGGCGTCACCGACGGCCTGGTGAAGCTGGTGAAGACCGACATCGGGATGGCGCTCGTCCTCGGACACGAGCTCGGTCACCAGCAGTTCCGGCACGGGATGAAGATGCTCGGGCGGCGGCTCGCGTACGCCGTGATCCTCTCCTTCATCATGGGCGGCGACTCCATGGCCGGCGCGGCGCTCGACGTGGCCGCGAAGGCGCACTCCCGCGATCAGGAGCTCGAGGCGGACGCGTTCGGGATGAAGCTCGTGCAGAGGGTTTACGGGACGACCCGGGGCGCGCTCGAATTCTTCGAAAAGCTCGAGAGCGACCCGGAAACGCGCGACCACAAGCTAGTGTCCATGCTGTCCACGCATCCATACACCCCCGACCGGATCGAGCGGATGAAAAAGATCGCCGCCGCCCTCGAGCGGGAGCACCCCACGGCGCCGCCAGAGCCTGAAACGATACTGAAAAAAGAGAAAAAGCCCCTTCTCAAGCCGAAGAAAAAGCACAAATAACGGCGCGGCCCTCACGAACTTCCCATCGTCCCATTGTTACCTGTGACGCGGCTTACAGGAGTCTTTACGATGGGAACGCTCGCCGCCATCACCGCCTTGATCCTGACCAACGCCCCGGGCGGGGCGCCGGCGGAGCCCCGGATGCGCATCGGCGAAGCGGCCGTCCTGGGGACGGCCGTCGATGATCAGGGAATCACCTTTCAGGTCCCGACCGGCGGCTGCACCGCCAAAGAAAATTTCGGCCTCGAGACGGTCGCCCCGAAGCCGCTGACCGTCCGCCTCCTCCGCCTCCGCCCCGACTACTGCGAAGCGCACCTGCCCGACGGCATCAAGATCAAATTCACCTATGCCGAGATCGGGGCCGGCCCCAAGCTCGATGAGACGGCGCAAAAGGCGCTCGTCATTCTCAACGCCAGCCAATAAGCTGTCCGACATGGCACGACAATGGGGGAAAAAAGGGCTCGCGATGTTTCGCGACAAGGCTGAGCGCCTTGCGCAGGACTCCTCGCAGGCGGGCAAGCTCCTCGACGAGGCGTTTACCAAGGCCAGCGCGAGCAAGGAGGCCCTGAAAGACGTTCGCGAGCAGTTTCAGACGCTCATGCGCCTGCTCCGCGCGGCCCTCAAGGGCGACTACCGGCAGGTGCCCTGGACCTCGCTCGTGACGGGGCTCGCGGCGGTCCTCTACTTCGTGAACCCGCTCGACCTGATCCCCGACTTCATCGTCGGCGTCGGGCTGCTCGACGATCTGACGGTGATCGCCTTCGCCCTCAACGCGCTCAAGGGCGACCTCTCGCTCTTCAAGAAGTGGGAGGGCGAGCGTGGCGCGGACTGAGGGTCCCTGGGCCATCTGTCACGCCCCGCGCCCCGCGGCGCGCCTCCGCCTTGCGTGTTTTCCCTACGCGGGCGGCAACGCCCAGACGTACCGCCGATGGCACCAGCTCCTGCCCGACTGGATCGAGGTGCATGCGGTGCACCTTTCCGGGCGCGTGCCACGGATGAGCGAGGCGCCACTGGTCTCCATCTCCGAGATCGTCAGGCAGGTGACGCCCCGGCTCCTGGACCTCCCCGGCGACAAGCCGCTCGCCCTCTTCGGCCACAGCATGGGCGCCGTCGTCGCCTTCGAGGCCGCGCGCGCGCTCGGCGAGGCCGGCCGGCCCGTGGCGCACCTGGGCGTCTCGGCGCGCGCCGCGCCCCATCTCACGCAACGGCGCCGGCTGATCCACGGCCTGACGGACGCGGATTTCACCGAGGAATTGCGCAAGATGGCGGGGACGCCGGAGGAGGTCCTGCGCGACGCCGAGCTGATGGAGCTGCTGCTGCCAGCGCTGCGCGCCGACTTCACGGCGATCGAGACCTACCGGCCGCTCGGCGCCGGCCTGCTGGCGTGCAACGTCTCGGTTTTCGGCGGCAAGACGGATCCCGACGTCCTGGTGGACGACTTGCTGCCCTGGCAGGATCACACGCAGGGGATGGCGCTCGTCGAGATGATGCCGGGCGGGCACTTCTTTCTGGACGAGGCGCCGGCGGGGATGCTTTCGACGCTGGCGAAGGACCTCGCGCATCTTTGAGCGGCGGCGCCTTAGACGCCGTTGATGCGCCCCATCAGATCGGCCATCGCCCGCGACCCGTGGTCGCCCTGGCGCTCGAGCCCGATCCGGGCGCCGCGCTGGTCGGACGGCGAGCGGTTCTGGTTGAGCTTCAATTTGACCGAGATCTCCAGGTCGAAGAGCTCGAAGCCGAGGATCGCGGCGGACAGCTCCCCCGCCGCTTTGAGGTCGTCCGGGATCAACGGGCCGGCCAGGCCGCCGAGCGGCGCCTCGAAGCGCGCGGCGAGGCGGCCGACGAGGGCCGTGAGCGAACGGTCGTCCTCGAGCAGGCGGACGGTCCCGCGCAGGTGCGCGACGGCGTAGTTCCAGGTCGGGACATCGTATGCCGCGTACCACCGGGGCGAGACGTAGGCGTGCGGGCCGTGAAAGACCGCCAGGGTGCGGCCGGCCCGGCCCAAGGCCGCCGCGTGCGGATTCCGGCGGGAAAAGTGCCCCAGGAGCAACGGCTTGTCGTCCCGCCCGGTTTCGACGAGCAGCGGCACGTGGTCCACGTGGAGGTCCGCGCCGTCCACCGTGATCAGCGTGGCGAAGGGGTTTTCGTTGGCCAGGCGCAGCGCCTCGGGCTCGCCGTCCTTGAGCCGGAAATGGTCGGGAACGTACATCGGCGACTCCTCGAAATTCAACGGAGGACGATCGCGAGCAAGGCCTCGAACCCCGTATAGTCCGCGATCGACGCGACCACGTCGCCGATACCGCCGGGCGGGAACGTCGTCGTCATGCCGATCACCGCCAGGCCCGCGGCCCGCGCCGCTTTGGCGCCGGTCGGCGAATCCTCGAATGCGAACGAGGACTTGGGGTCGATCCCGAGCCTGGCCGCGGCGAGCAGATAGATCTCGGGGTCCGGCTTCGCGCGCTTTACGTCCTCGATGGTCACGACCGCCTTGAAGTAGCGGGCGAGGTCATAGCGCCGCATGGTCGGTGCGAGGTCGTCCCGGCTGGCGCTCGTCGCGATCCCCAACGGAAACTGCGTGGACAGGCGCGCGAGCGCCGCGGTGACCCCCGGGACCAGCACCGCCTCCTCATAGCAGCGCTCCTGGTAGTTCAGGCGCTTTTTCGCGAGCAGCTCGCCGACGCCCGACACCAGGGCCTCGGCCCAGTGCTCCGCCAGCTCGGCCGCCAGGTCACCGTCGGTCTGACCCACCCCGCGCTCCATGAAACCGGGCGGCAGGGCGCGGCCGTAATGCGCCGAAAGATCGTCCCAGGCCCGCATGTGAACGGGCTCGGACAACGCGATCGTGCCGTCGAAGTCGAAGATGATGCCGGCGCCGCGCAAAATCCCTTCTCCCTTGCTTGGATTTGAAGGCATATAGACTGTACCAGCGTTTCAGCACCTCCGTCCGCAAGGAAAGGGACCGCGCATGGCGAAACAACACAGTCCGGGCTTCGTGAAAGCCGCCGAGGCCGCCCGCGCCCGGATCAAGGAAATCACGCTCGACGAGGTCAAGGCCCGCCAGGACCGCGGCGACCGCTTCGTCCTGCTCGACGTGCGCGAGGACCACGAGTGGGCCGCCGGACATCTGCCGGCGGCGCAGCACTTAAGCCGCGGCATCCTCGAGCGCGACGTCGAAGGCCGCTACCCCGATCCATCCACCGACCTCGTCCTTTACTGCGGCGGCGGCTACCGCTCGGCGCTCGCGGCCGACAGCCTGCAGCAGATGGGCTACAAAAACGTGCGCTCCGTGGCCGGCGGTTTCCGCGGCTGGACGGAAAAAGGCTTTCCCGTGGAGGGCAAACAGTGAGCGGCAACATCCAGAGCGTGCTCAAGGAAACGCGGCGCTTCCCGCCGCCTTTAGCCTTCCAGTCGCGCGCGGCGATCAAGAGCATGGAAGAGTACGAGCGCCTCTGGTCGTTCTCCGCCGAGGAGCCCGAGCGGTTCTGGAGCGAGCAGGCGACGAGCCTCCTCACCTGGCAGAAGCCGTGGACCAAAGTCCTCGACTGGAAGGTGCCGCACGCCAGATGGTTCACCGGCGGGAAGCTCAACGCCGCCGCCAACTGCGTCGACCGCCACGCCGCCACCTGGCGCAAAAACAAGGCCGCGATCATCTGGGAAGGCGAGCCGGGCGAGACCCGCACCCTCACCTACGGCGACCTCCACCGCGACGTCCAGCGCTTCGCCAACGCCCTCAAGGCGCAGGGGGTCAGGACGGGCGACCGCGTCACGATCTACATGCCGCTGGTGCCGGAGATCGCCGTCGCGATGCTCGCCTGCGCGCGCATCGGCGCCGTGCACAACGTCGTCTTCGGCGGCTTCAGCGCCGAGGCCGTCGCCGACCGCAACAACGACGCCCAGGCGAGCCTCATCATCACGGCGGACGGCGGCTGGCGCAAGGGCGCGAGCGTCGCGCTCAAGGCGAACATCGACGCGGCCCTCGAGAAGTCGCCCACGGTCAAGAAGGTGATCGTCCTCAAGCGCACGGGCGAGCCCGTCACGATGAAGGCCGGCCGCGACAGCTGGTGGCACGACGTCGTCGCGGCGGCGACGGCCGAATGCCCGGCGGAGGAGCTCGACAGCGAGCACCCGCTCTTCCTCCTTTATACCTCCGGCAGCACCGGCAAACCGAAGGGCATCCTGCACACGACCGGCGGCTACCTGCTCGGCGCCGCGCTCTCGACCAAGATGGTCTTCGACCTCAGGGAAGAGGACACCTACTGGTGCACCGCCGACGTCGGCTGGGTCACGGGCCACAGCTACGTCGTCTACGGCCCCTTGGCCCTTGGCGCCACCGTCCTGATGTACGAAGGCGCGCCGAACCACCCGGATTGGGGGCGGTTCTGGCAGATCATCGAGAAGCACAAGGTCAGCATCCTCTACACGGCGCCGACCGCGATCCGCTCGTTCATGCGCCAGGGCGATGAATGGCCCGACCGCCACGACCTGTCCTCGCTGCGCCTCCTCGGCAGCGTCGGCGAGCCGATCAACCCTGAGGCGTGGATCTGGTACCACGAGTGCATCGGGAAGCGGCGCTGCCCCATCGTCGACACCTGGTGGCAGACCGAGACCGGCTCGATCATGATCACGCCGCTGCCCGGGGCGACGCCGACGAGCCCCGGCTCCGCGACCCGCCCGTTTTTCGGCGTGGTGCCGGACATCGTCGACAAGGAGGGCCGGTCGCTCGGCACCGATCAGGGCGGTTTTCTGGTGCTCAAGAAGCCCTGGCCGAGCATGCTGCGGACGATCTGGGGCGACGAGGAGCGCTACCACCAGCAATACTGGAGCCAGATCCCCGGCGTCTATTTCACCGGCGACGGCGCGCGGCGCGACGAGCACGGAAACTACTGGATCATGGGGCGCATCGACGACGTCCTCAACGTCTCGGGCCACCGCCTCAGCACGATGGAGGTCGAGAGCGCCCTCGTGAGCCACCCGCGCGTCGCGGAGGCCGCCGTCGTCGGCGCGCCGCACGAGATCAAGGGCGAGGGCATCCATTGCTTCGTGACCTTGAAGGGCAGGGCCGCGCCGACGCCGGAGTTGAAAAAGGAGCTGACGGACCACGTCGTCAAACAGATCGGCGCGCTGGCGCGGCCCGATGCGATCCGGTTCACCGACGCCCTTCCCAAGACGCGGTCCGGCAAGATCATGCGGCGCCTGCTGCGCGACGTCGCGGCCGGCCGCAAGGACGGCGGGGACGTGACGACGCTCGAGGACCTCTCGGTGCTCGCGAAGCTGCGGGAGACCGAGGATTGATTGACACGGGGACTTTTAGTACCTAGAATTGCGGCGCAATCCTGCAAGTTCGCTCAAGGAACGCCGCCATGACGACCTCCGGCCTCTCGCTCAAAGGTCCGGTGAGCGCCGACCACTCGGCCCGCGTGCTGACGGATCCCGCGACCGCCTTCCTCGCCGCGCTCCACCGTAAGTTCAACCGGACCCGGCTCTCGCTCCTCGACAACCGGCAGACGCGGTTCCACGAGATCAAGGAAGGGCAGCCCCCGAGCTTCCTTTCCAAGACCGCCCCCATCCGCCGGGACGATTGGACGGTCGGCGAAACGCCGGATGACCTCCAGGACCGCCGCGTCGAGATCACCGGCCCCGCCGAGCCGAAGATGATGATCAACGCGCTAAACTCCGGCGCGCGCGCCTTCATGTGCGACTTCGAGGACTCGCTCTCGCCGACCTGGGCCAACGTGCTCGACGGCCAGGCCGCGCTGCAGGACGCCGTCCGCCGGACGCTCACGTTCAAGGCGCCTGAAACCGGCAAGGAATACAAGCTCAACGAGAAGATCGCGACGCTGCTCGTCCGCCCGCGCGGCTGGCACCTGCCGGAAAAGCACGTCGAGGTCGACGGCGAGCCGATGTCGGCGAGCCTCTTCGACTTCGGCCTCGCCTTCTTCCACAACGCGCAGGAGGCCCTGAATCGCGGCACCGGCCCGTACTTTTACCTGCCGAAGCTCGAGGGCCACAAGGAGGCGCGGCTCTGGAACGAGGTCTTCAACTTCGCGCAGGACGAGGTCGGGATCGCGCGCGGCACGATCAAGTGCACCGTGTTGATCGAGACGATCCTCGCGGCCTTCGAGATGCACGAGATCCTTTTCGAGCTCAAGGACCACATCACCGGCCTCAACGCCGGCCGCTGGGACTACATCTTCAGCATCATCAAGAAGTTCAGCAACGACGGCACGCGGCTCCTGCCCGACCGTGGCCAGGTCACGATGGGCGTGCCGTTCATGCGTGCGTACGCCGAGCTGCTGGTCAAGACCTGCCACCGCCGCGGCGCGCACGCCATGGGCGGGATGGCCGCGTTCATCCCGAGCCGCAAGGACCCCGAGGTCAACCGCGTCGCGATCGCCAAGGTCACCGAGGACAAGGAGCGCGAGGCCGCCATCGGGTTCGACGGCACCTGGATCGCGCACCCCGACCTGGTCGCCGTCGCGACGCCGGTCTTCGACCGCGCCCTGGGCACGAGGCCGAATCAGAAGGACAAGCAGCGGCCCGGCGTCACGGTGAAGGACAGCGACCTGATCGACGTCCGGATCGAGGGCGGCAAGATCACCGAGACCGGGATCGCCAACAACATCGACGTCACGCTCCAATACCTGGACAGCTGGCTCAAGGGGGTCGGCGCCGTCGCCATCCACAACCTCATGGAAGACGCGGCGACCGCCGAGATCTCCCGCGCCCAGCTCTGGCAGTGGCTCAAACACGGCGCCAAGCTCGACGACGGCCGCACCTTCACCGCGGACCTCTACAAGGAGATCCGGACGCGCGAGCTCGCCAAGCTTCCGGGGCTCGGCCCCCAGGTGGCCGAGCTGCTCGACGGCCTCGTCCTTGACCCGAAATTCACCGAATTCCTGACCGTTCCCGCATATCGTTTGCTCGACTGACCCCCAACCCGAAGAAAAGGGCCTCACACGACATGAAAGCGGACCAACCCTCGATCCAAGCCGCTGCGTTGAAGAAGGACTGGGACCAGAATCCCCGTTGGAACGGCGTCAAGCGCACGTACACGCCCGAAGAGGTCCTCAAGCTGCGCCCGTCCCTCGCGGTCGAATACTCGCTCGCCCGCAACGGCGCCGAGCGCTTCTGGAATCAGATCCAGGAGATGCCGCACGTCAACGCGCTCGGCGCGATGAACGGCTCGCAGGCGGTCCAGATGGTCCGCGCCGGCCTGAAGGCCATCTACCTGAGCGGCTGGCAGGTGGCGGCCGACGCCAACCTCGCGGGCCAGACCTATCCCGACCAGAGCCTCTACCCGTCCAACAGCGTCCCGCAGCTCGTCCGGCGCCTCAACAACGCCCTCATGCGCGCGGATCTGATCGACAAGTCCGAGGGCAAGGCGAACGGCATCGACTGGTACGCGCCGATCCTCGCCGACGCCGAGGCCGGCTTCGGCGGCCCGCTGCACGCCTTCGAGCTGATGAAGGCGATGATCGAGGCCGGCGCCGCCGCCGTGCACTTCGAGGACCAGCTCGCCTCCGAGAAGAAGTGCGGGCACCTCGGCGGAAAAGTCCTGGTTCCGACCTCGCAATTCATCCGCACGCTGACGGCCGCCCGGCTGGCCGCCGACGTGTGCAACGTCCCGAGCTGCGTCGTGGCCCGGACGGATGCGCTCGGCGCGACCCTGCTCACGAGCGACATCGACGAGGACGACCGCCGGTTTGTCACCGGCCAACGCACGGCCGAGGGCTTTTTCCGCGTCAAGAACGGCCTCGCCTCGGCGATCGCCCGCGGCTTGGCCTACGCCCCCTTCGCGGATCTGCTGTGGTTCGAGACCGGCGTCCCCGACATCGGCGAGGCGAAGGAGTTCGCGAAGGAGGTCCACGCGAAGTATCCCGGCAAGCTCCTGGCCTACAATTGCTCGCCGTCCTTCAACTGGGAGAAGAAGCTCACGCCGGCGCAGATCGCCTCCTTCCAGAAGGATCTGGGCGCGATGGGCTACAAGTTCCAGTTCATCACGCTGGCGGGCTGGCACTCGGTCAACTTCCACATGTTCGACCTCGCCAAGGGCTACGCGGCGAACGGCATGCCGGCCTATGTCGACCTGCAGGCGCGCGAATTCAAGAAGGAAGCGGACGGCTACACGGCGACGAAGCACCAGCGCGAGGTCGGCACGAGCTACTTCGACACCGTCCTGATGGCGATCGCCGGCAGCGAATCGTCCACCCTGGCGACCAAGGGGTCGACGGAGGAAGAGCAGTTTCATTAGAATTTAATATATTGATATCATTGATTTTATCAATGGATCTTGCGGTTGCGGGCCGGGAAGGGTAATCGTCAGGCGATATGGCGAGATTGCGCGAGAAGATCATACTCTCATGGAGCGGCGGCAAAGACAGTGCCCTCGCGCTTTGGGACATCCGCAAAAGCGGGCACTTCGACGTCGTCGGCCTCGTGACGATCGTCACGGAGCCGGAAGAGCGCGTCACGATGCACGGGGTCAGCCGCGGCCTCATCGAGCAACAGGCGCACGCCATGGACCTGCCGGTGCATGTCGTCCACGTGCCGACGGCCTGCCCCAACGACCTGTACGTCGAGCGGGTGAACGTCGCCCTCCGCAAGTTCGTCGGCACGGGCATCAGAAAGATCGCCTTCGGCGACGTGTACCTGGACGACATGCGCGACTTTCGCGAGGAGCACCTCGACGCCATCGGCATGGAAGCCATCTTCCCCCTCTGGCACCGCGACACCAAAGAATTGTCCTACGCCTTCATCAACGCGAAATTCAAAGCGATTTTGACGACCGTCGACGGGACGGTCCTTGACAAGGACTTTGCAGGCCGCACCTTTGACCGGGGACTCTTGTCCGATCTGCCCATCACGGTCGACCCGTGCGGCGAGAACGGCGAGTTCCACACCTTCGTCTACGACGGCCCGACGTTTCTGCGCCCGGTTCCGGTAAAAATCGGCCTCCGCCACTCGTGCGCCCGGTTCCACTACTGTGACCTCGCGCCGAAGGCGGCACTCGTCAAAACCAGCTAACGCCAGGAGCGCCCCCTTGAAATCGAACGCCGCCCTCGTCATCCTCGTCGCCGCCCTCACCCTCACGGGCTGCGGCGTCCAGTCGATCCCCCAACAAAAAAACGGCGTCGAAGCCGCGTTCTCCGAGGTCAGCAACCAGTACAAGCGCCGCGCCGACCTGATCCCCAACCTGGTCAACATCGTCAAAGGCTACGCCAAGCACGAGGAGGAGACGCTGACCAAGGTCGTCGAGGCCCGCGCCAAGGCCTCGAGCGTCAACATCGACCCGTCGAAGCTCGACGCCAAGCAGCTCCAGCAATTCCAGGCCTCGCAGGGCGAGCTGAGCCAGGCCCTCGGCCGCCTCATGGTGGTCGTCGAGAAGTACCCGGACCTCAAGGCCGACCAGAACTTCCGCGACCTGCAGGCGCAGCTCGAGGGCACGGAAAACCGCATCACGGTCGCGCGCCAGCGCTACATCGAGCAGATCAACCTGTTCAACAACCTGGTGACGGTGCCGCCGACGAGCTGGACGAACTCGATCCTCTACCACTACGAGAAGATGCCGCAATGGGGCGTCTCGACGGAAGAGCAGCAGAAGAACGAGCAGGCGCCGAAGGTCGAATTTTGAGCGCCCGACTCGCCGGCCTCGGCCTCGCCTTTTTGCTGAATGCCCCGGCCGCCCTGGCCGACTTCAAGGTCCCGGCGATGACGGGGCCGGTGAACGATGACGCCGGGATGCTGTCGCCCGCGACCAAGAGCGCGCTCGACGCCTTTCTGGGCGCGCTCTGGAAGCAGGGCGGCAGCCAGATCGCCGTCTTGACGGTGAAGGATCTCGGCGGCATCCCCATCGAGGAAGCGTCGATCAAGGTCACCAACGCCTGGAAGCTCGGGACCGCGAAGGGCGACAACGGCGTGCTGCTGCTCGTCTCGAAAGACGACCGCGCGCTCCGGATCGAGGTCGGGCAAGGCCTCGAGGGCGTCCTGCCGGACGCGTACTCGAAGCGCCTCATCGACAACGTCATCGTGCCGCAGATGCGCGCCGGCGATCCGAGCCGCGCGATCCTCCTCGGCGTGAACGGCATCCTCGGCTACACCGACCCGAAGGCCGGGCTGGTGCCAGATCCGAACGGAAACGCCGGCCAGGCCAACAACAACCACGACGACTACGGCGGGCGCTCGGGCTTCGGCGGTCTGCCGCTCGGGCTCAAAGCGCTGGTCGCCCTGATCGTGCTCCTTTGGGTCCTGTTCGGCGGCGGCGGCGGCTATCGCCGGCGGCGCGGCATCTTCTGGACGGGCGGCGGCGGGGGCTTCGGCTCGGGCGGCGGCGGATGGTCGGGCGGCGGCGGCGGATTCTCGGGCGG
>JAYVWD010000179.1:0-2396 GCA_043786345.1 Pseudomonadota bacterium | reverse complement strand
TGCCCGGCGCCGAGGAGTCGCCCGAGCTGCTGATCGGGAGCAACCCCACGGCCGTCAAGGCCGCCGCCGCGGGCCCGTCCAAGGTTTGCGCCAAGTGGGGCCCGAGCCGCCGCGTCGGCGACCTGGATCACAGCCTCGTCGGCGAGTCGAGCGGGATGGTCTTTTCCAAGCGCTTCGGCAACCGCCTCTACCACATCAACGACGGCCCGGACCCGGCCTTCTTCGTCTCCGACCTGGACGGGTCCCATCTGAAGAAGGTGGCGGTTAAGGGCTTCACGCCGCTCGACATCGAGTTCCTGGCCTATGGGCCCTGCCGCGACGGGCGCTTCTGCCTCTTTCTGGGCGACACCGGCGACAACAAGCTCGACCGGACCACGGTCCAGATCGCCGCCGTCGAGGAGCTCGCCGACTTCCCGGCCGAGGTCGAGGCGCTCAACATCGTGGCGTTCGCGGCCCCGAAGCGGGACATCGAGGCCGGCGCGGTGCACCCGGTGACCGGAGATATCTATATGATTACCAAGCTCAATCCGGCCGAGGCGGCGGAGCGGGTGGACGTCGCGACGCGGACCGTCAAGGACGCGAGCCTGAGCATCTACATGGTCCGGCGCGCGGTCCTCGAGGCCCCGGCCAAGCCCGAGCAGCTCCCGTCCTTCGGCCTCAAGCAAAACTTCGAGTTCCTCGCGGCCCAGACGACCCCGACCGCCGATCCGACCAAGTTCTCCCCCGACTGGCTGGTCTTCGACCCGACGAGCGCCTCGCCTTCGCCCCTCCTCGGGAAGTTCGTGACCGACATGGCCTTCGCCCCGGACGGCAAGTCGTTCCTGATCATGACCTACTCGAACATCGTCGAGATGGGGATCGACCTGGACGGCGAAGCCTTCGGGTTCCTCGGCCTCAAGCTCGGGACCGATTACGACATCCGCACGGTAAAACAGCTGCCACAGCAGGAATCGGTGACGTATTTGGACGAGGGCAAGGCCCTCCTTTATGCGACCGAATTCGTCCCCGGAAAATCGGACTCCGTTCCGATCATGAGGATGGACTGCCTCCAGCCGCGCTGAGCCGCGGTGCGGCCGTGTTAATGGGCTGAAAATAAAGCGCAAATAAAGAATGAAAAGCCCTTGTAGGGAGCTTTTTTCCGTATCTATAATCCCCCCGGTCCAGACATTTGGCGAATGAGCCCAGCAAGAGGTGTCCATGAGACGGGTGGTGGTGACGGGCCTAGGGATGATCGCGCCTTGCGGAAATACCGTCCAGGAAGCGTGGCAATCGGCGTTGGACGCCCGGTCCGGCGTCAAGCCGATCACTCATTTCGATGCGTCCGACCTCACCGTCAAGATTGCGGCGACCGTGTCCAACTTCGAGATCGGCGACACGCTCGAGCCGAAGGAGGCGCGGCGCGTGACGCGCTTCGTGCAGTTCGCCGTCGCCGCCGCGAAGCAGGCGATGATCGACGCCGGCATCCTCGACGCGACCGGGTCGCGCGACCACTGGGGCACGTCGATCGGCGTCGGCATCGGCGGCATCGAGGAAATCGAGAACAACAAGCTCATCCTCGAGAACCAGGGGCCACGGCGGATCTCGCCCTTCTTCATGCCGTACTGCATCGCCAACATGGCCGCGGGCCTCGTCTCGCGGACCTTCGGGCTCAAGGGGCCGAACATCTGCCCGACGACCGCCTGCACCTCCGGCACCCACGCCGTCGGCGAGGCGTTCCTCTACATCAGGAGCGGCATGGCCGATCTCATGGTGTGCGGCGGCGCCGAGTCGGCGATTTCGAAGCTCGGCGTGGCGGCCTTTGCGGCGCTCAAGGCGCTCAGCACCCACAACGAAAACCCGCTGGAAGCCTCGCGGCCCTTCGATAAGAACCGCGATGGCTTCGTCATCGGCGAGGGCTCGGGCGTGCTCGTCGTCGAGGACCTGGAGCACGCGAGGAAGCGCGGAGCCCGCATTTACGCCGAGCTCGTCGGCTACGGGATGTCGGGCGACGCCCACCACATCACGGCGCCGCCGGCCGAGGGCGAAGGCGCCCAGCGCTGCATGCGCCAGGCGCTGCAGACGGCCCGCATCAACGCCGACCAGGTCGACTACATCAACGCGCACGGCACCTCGACCGAGCTCAACGACAAGTATGAGAGCCAGGCGATCGGCCACGTCTTCGGCGACCACGCGCCGAGGGTGTCGATCTCCTCCACGAAGGGCGTCACCGGGCACTGCCTCGGCGCCGCCGGCGGCATCGAGGCCGTGTACACGGCGCTGTCGATCCACCACTCGCTCGTGCCGCCGACGGCCAACCTGCACACGCCCGACCCCTTCTGCCCGCTCGACTACACCCCGCTCGTGCCGCGCGAGCGCAAGATCCGGTATGCCCTGTCGAACTCGTTCGGCTTCGGCGG
>JAYVWD010000178.1:0-3538 GCA_043786345.1 Pseudomonadota bacterium | reverse complement strand
GGGAGGAACGGGTGCGGGCGATCGCGATGCTGGCGCGGCTGGCGCCGTCGATGCGCCTGCTGGTCCTGATCGGCCCCGAGGACATCGGCGCCTCGGGTGAGTTCATGGCGGCGGGGGCGATCGGCGTGCTCGAGCTCGGGGCGAGCGCCGAGATGATCACGTACACGGTGCGGAGCGCCGCAGAAGGTCTGGCGGACGCGCCCATGCCGGTGCGGCTCGGCGACCCGGATGGGCTCAGCGCGCGCGAAGGCGAGGTCGCGCGGCTCATCGTGCGGGGCCACGGCAACAAGGACATCGCCGCGCAGCTTCAGCTCAGCGTCAAGACAGTCGAGACCTACAAAGCCCGGCTGATGCAGAAGCTCGGCGTCGCGACGCGCGCCGCGCTCGTGGACCGCGCCCTACGGCGCGGCTGGTTAATGACTCAGTAAGACGCCGAGCGTGGCCGCTCCGGACCAGGCGCTCCATGCGAGCGCCTCGTTCCGATAGCGTACCCGCACGAACGCCGCGTCGGCGGCCGCCGCCGGATCCGGGGACAGCTCGGTGGGGCGGACGCAGGCCATGAGGTGCTGATTTCGGTAAGGTTTCTCGCGGCGAAGCCATTTCGCCGCGAGGACTCCCGCGAAGTCCGCCGCGCGCGAGAACTGCCACTCCGTCTCCCGACGCGGCACGCCGCTGCCGTCGACGAAGCCGCTCGCCCCGAGCAAGCACCGCTGCGTCGAGACCAGGTACGGACTCGAAGGGCCGGTGCCGCCGGCGCGGCCGAGAAACGTGTCGCAGGGCTCGCCGTTCGTCTGCACGTCGTCGCACCCGAAGCCGAGCCGAGCCGAGCCGGGTCGCGTCGAAGCCGGGTTTTCCAGCCGGATTCACCGTGAAGACCGTCACGCCGAAGTCGTCGAAGGAGCGCAGCATCATCGGGTACGATAAGTCTAGGTCAACGCTTAGGTATGCGGCCGTGCCCGGATGAGCCGCAGATCTCTGCCGCTATGTGCGGACCCGGCCTAGCCTGGGAGGGGGACTTCGAGCAGACTATAATCTGGGATTCGGGACGAAACTGCAGATTTGACCTTTTGGGAGCCTCCGTGAAGGGTGACGACGGCGAGCGCTCGCCCTTCCTCGACGGCGTCCGCGCTATGGCTTGCGCCCTGGTCTTCCTGTGCCATGCGGCGATCCTGGCCTGCTGGAGCTCGCGGCTGGCCGACCTCGGCATTTGGGGCGTGGACTTCTTCCTGATGCTTTCTGGATACCTCGTGTACGGGCGCTTCCCGGTCGACGCGAAGATTTTCTATATTCGGCGCTTTTTTCGCATTGCGCCGGCGTACTACGTGGCGCTCGCGGGCGCCTACCTGCTCGCCCCGATTTTGGGAGAGCTGCGCCATGCCGCCGTCGCGCCGCAGGTGCCGCTTGCCGACTGGCTGCAGGGTGCCGGATTCGCGACACGCTACGGCGTCCCGAGCGTCCTGAATGTGCTTTCGCACGTCACCCTCATTTTTGGGATTTTTTCAGATCAGGCTTACGCCACGCCACTTCCCGACTGGAGCATCGGCCTGGAGGTGCAACTCTACGCCGCGAGCCCTTTGCTCATGGCGTCGTTCCGCCGCAACGCGGTCCTCACGACCGGCGCCGTCCTCGCCCTGGCCGCCTGGGCGCCCCTGCGGAGCTCGTTTCCGATGCCGGCTTTTTTGCCGTTAAAGGTCGGCGTGTTCTGGATCGGCTGGCTCCTGGCCCACGCGCGAGCGAAGGCCGCGGACGCGCCGTGCGCGGGCGGGCTATGGCTCGCCGCGGCCCTGGCGATCGCGCTGTGGCTCGGCCCCGTGCACCTTGGGGCGATGAGCGGCGCTTTCGCCGCCGTGCTCGTCGCCCCGGTCCTGTCGCCTCGCCTGGCTTGGCGCGCGGTCGCCGGGGCGATCGAACGACTGTGCGCAGCCCGCTGGATCGCGCGCCTCGCCTGCGTCTCCTACGGGTTCTACCTGGTCCACCTGCTCGTGCTCATCCCCGCCGCCGGCCTGCTAAGCCGTCTCGCTGTTTACCGCGCGCTGCCCGCGGCCGCGCGCTTCGCCGTCCTCGTCACAGTCGCCGGGCCGCCGGCGCTCGCCGTCGCCGGGCAGCTCTTCGATCGCCTGGAGCGTCCCGCGCTCCGTTGGAGCCGAAGGCTCTGGCCCTCGTCGCCTGTGACCCACAGGCCGGCGGCGGTTCATAGTAGGGCGACAGAACCTTCGCGTTCGGCTCGTGAATGAGGTCGCGGTCGTGGCCGTGTAATGGATGGCTTCGTTTTCGATCATGATCGTGCCAGCCGCGGTGTAGCCGTGAAGCTGCTCGTCTTTCACTGAGCCGGGCATCAGCTCTTCTCACTTCTTAGACCCTACAAATCCCAGAATCAGCCCGCGGTCGGTCGACGACAGCGATCGACCTGAATTGATCATCGGGACGGCACTGGTCCCCCTCCTTCCCCCTGACGCTCGCGGTCCAGGACGCCGGCGGCGAGCAGATCACCGGCGCGGCCGTCTCCGGCGACGAGGCGGCCTCGTCGATCCTCGGCACCTGCGTCGGCAACAAGCTCGGCCTCAGCCGCTTCCTCCCGAGTGGCGTCAAGCAGACCTCCGGGGGCGCGGCCTTCCCCGCCGGCAACGTCATCGCCGGCACATTCTACCAGGCCGGCGTCAGCGACGACTTCGGCTGGTTCGGCGGGCGCTGAGGCGCACCGGTGTCGCCCCGTGAGGCGGAGGCCGCGCGAGTCCCCGGGTCGCGGCCGGCCGCGCGATCAAATTGGCGGGCCGCATGGCCCGGCCGCCGTGGCCTACTTCAGCGGCGCCTTGGCGACACAGAAGAGCTGGTTTCCGAAGCAGTCGTGCCCCGTCCCATGAGCGAGGCCGCAGTCGGCGGTCGAGCCGATGGCGGTCTGTCCGGCCGGGCAAGGCGGGCCGCCGACGACGTGGGCGTTTTCCGGCGTGATCGAGAAGGCGGTGACGACGTTGTCGCCCGGCTTGACGGCGCTGAGCGGGACCTGGCGGGCGCAGATGAGCTGGTTGCCGTAGCAGTTGCTGACGTTGCAGTCGGGGAAGCCGCCGAACTGCGCGTACCCGGCGGCGCACGGCACGCCGCCGACCTGGTGCGTGCCCTCCGGCGTCATCGCGATGTCGAGCGTCACGAGCTGGTTGGGGTCGTTGGTGATCTTCGCGGCGACGGCGCAGAAGACGAGGTTGCCGAAGCAGGTGACGCCGTTGGAGCCGGAGCAGTCGGCGACCGAGGCGATCGGGGCGGTTCCGGCGGGGCACGGCAGGCCGCCGACCTGGTGCGTGGCTTCCGGGGTGCTTTGTACCCAGCCCGAGACGCTGACCAGATCGGCGTTGTTTTTCGCGAGCGCCGCGACGGTGTCGGAGGTCGTCGTCGCGACCGGGTCGCCGCCGGGCGACGCCGGGCCAGGTCCGGGGCCGCCAGGCGTCGCCGCAGCCGCCGTTTCCTCTTCCTTTTGCTGGACGTACGCGGCATCCGTCGGCGGGCTCGCCGGGTCGTAGAACGCGACGGTGCGCGTCGTCGGGGC
>JAYVWD010000177.1:0-5133 GCA_043786345.1 Pseudomonadota bacterium | reverse complement strand
GCGGCGTCGCTGTGCGACTGCATGAAGGCGCCGCGGCCGACCTTGACGTCCATCACCAGGCAGCCGACGCCGGCCGCCAGCTTCTTGGAAAGGATCGAGCCGACGATGAGCGGTACGGATTCGATCGTCGCCGTCACGTCGCGCAGGGCATAGAGGCGGCGGTCGAGCGGCGCGACCCTGTCGGTCTGGCCCATGATGATGCCGCCGAGCGTCGCGACCTGCTCGCGGGCCGCGTCGAGCGTGGGGAAGACGTTCCAGCCGACGGCTTCCAGCTTGTCGAGGGTGCCGCCGGTGTGGCCGAGGCCGCGGCCGGCCATCATCGGCACGCGCAGGCCTTCGAGCAGGCACAGCGGCAACACGATCAGCGAGGTCTTGTCGCCGATGCCGCCCGTGCTGTGCTTGTCGACGAGCTCTTCCCGGGGAAAGGGCCAGGCGAGGACCTCGCCGGAATCGCGCATGACGCGGGTCAGGACCGCGGTTTCCTCCGGCGCCATGCCGCGGAGCACGATCGCCATCAACATCGCCGCGACCTGGTAGTCGGCGACCTTACCCGCGAGGAAGCCGTAGAAGAACGCCTCGAGCTCGGCCTGGGTGAGGCGCTCGCCCTGGCGTTTCCGGCGGATGATTTCCTGGGGAAGGAGCATGGAGGCTTTCAGTGTGAGACGCCGACTTTGAGCGGCATGAAGCCGGTGGTGGCCAGCGCGATGCCGTAGTTGCGGTCGAAGAGCTGGCTGACGGACGAGCGCCGCGAGGACCCGCGCGCCTCGACCCGGATCCATTGCGCGTCGGGCGGCGCCTTGAAGGTCACCTTGACGGTGCGCACCGGCTGGTCGCCGTCGGGGATCGGCTCCCGTTTCACCTGGCCTTGCTCGGTGTAAAGGAAGATGTAGCGGGCGCGCACCTCGGGCGAGGCCGAGACCTCGATGGTCGCCTCGAACTCGCCGCGCAGCGCGCCGCGCCCCTTGAGCTCGGCGACGCGCACGACGGCGCCGGCGGTGGCGACCGCGTCGCCGGCCTTGACGCGGGCGAGAAAGCCGGCCAGATCGGGGGTCGGCCCAAGCTCGCGCGCCGGGACGAAAAGGCGCGGGAAAAACGCGCCGCTGACGGCGTGCGCGAGCGCCGCCACCGAGGTGATCGCGAGCGGGGCCTTCTTCCGGCGGACCATGCGGCCCGCGGCGGCGAGGTGCTCGTTTTGCTCGCTGCCCGTCGCGCAGCCAAAGAGGCGCACGGCGTCGACGTAGAGGCGGTTGGCGGTGCGCTCGTATTCCCCGAGCGTGATGCCGGGCGCCGGACAGCCGAGCTCGAGCACCCCGGCCGCCGCCTCGGGCTGGACCCGGATGAACTTGGAAAATCTAAGGAGCACGCCGCCCCGCGCTTTGCCGCGGGACGCGGCCCAGCGCTCGGCGAGCGCCTTGCTTCCCGGGACGAAGCGGAGCTCGAGCCCCGTCTCCTCGTCCTCGACGGTCAGGGCGAGCTGCAGGAAGGTGACCCCGTAGACTTTTTTCAAGGTCTCGCCGAGCTCGCCGCCCGTCTGGACGACCGAGGCCGTGAGGTCGGCGGCGATGAAGTCCTTGTCGGCGGGGATCTCGGTCTTGAACGTCGTGGTCGGGCAGAGGTGCTGCCGGACCTGGTTCTCGACGATCAGGGCGCGCACGTTGCAGAAGACGCCGTCGCCGCCGCGCGCCAGCTCGACGACGTAAGACCCGGAAAGGAGAGGCAATTCGACCGGCCACTCGCGCACGAGGAAGCTGTTGGCGGACAGTTGGGTGACGTGCCGCGACGGCTCGGCGAGGCCGGGCGCGATGGGCAGGCCCTTCGGCTGGTCGAGGCGATTGATGGTCACCATCGCCGGCGAGCGGTCCTCGCCCGGATCGACGAGGATGCGGCCGGCGCCGCGCGCGGCGAGCTCGGCCTTGAAGCCTTCGGGACCGGTGACGGCGAACGCCGCGAGGTCTTTCAGGGAGCGGCCCGAGCGCGTGTCGGCCAGGCGGTAGTTCGCGGCGCGCGGCAGCTCGGCGCGGACGCTTTCGCCCGCGAACACCGCGGTGTAGAAGACCGGGTTGCCGGCGGCGTCGTAAACGAAGACCGGTTGGGCGACGTCTTTCCGCCCCGCGTCGCGCGCCGGGAGGGCCAAGGCAAGGGCGCCGAAGGCGCCGTCGGCATTGCAGCCGGCGACGAGTTTGGCGGCGGCGCGATCCTTCGTATACATACAGGCCTTGATGGTCCCCGCGGCCGAAAGCGTCCCGAGCGCCGCGTCGCGGCCGATCAGCAGCTGCCAGCCCTCGACGAGCGGGCCGTCCAGCCCCAACTCCGGCGAGAGGGTGAGCTGCCCGAGCTGCTCGTCCACGTCAAAGGGGCGGAAGCCGATGACGCTCAGCATCTCGGCGCCCTGGTAGCGCATCAGGTAGGGAACGCCGCGAAAGCCGCCGATCTGGTCGTCGCGCGCCGGGAGGTTCAGGGCACCGACGGCGCGGAAGCGCAGGCGCCAGAGGACGGGCACCAGCTTCGCGCCCTTCGGTACGGAGGCGGCGGCCGGGCCGAACGCCTCGGGCAGCAGCGAGAGCCGGCCGCCCGCGCCGTCGAGGCGGAAGGTCACGACCTGGCGCTGCGCTTCGGCGGAGGTTCCGGCGAAGACGTAGGTCGCGAAGGCGAGGCTCTTGGCCCGGTCGGCGCCGACGTTGACGCCGATGGGGCGGTAGATCGGCCCGGAGGCGGCGCGACCCGACAGCTCGACGCGGCCCATTGCCTCCATGATGCGCCAGGTCCCGAAGCGGCGCTCGGCGAAGGCGACGACCCCCGGCTGCCAGTCCTCGGTGCTGGGCTCGGGCGGGATGCCGGCGAGGATCACTTGGACGCTTGGGCCCGAGAGCAGGACGTGGCCCTGGAAGGGGCGCAGGTGAGGAAAGCGGGCGACGGTCGCCGGGGAGATGGGCTCGGCCAGGACGTTCTCGCCTTTGGCTGCCTTGTCCTCGGTTGGCTTAGGTTCCACGAGCGGGGACGCCGTAACGGGCGCGGGAGGCGCCGCCGGGACCGGGGCAGCCTGGGGGGCCGGCTGGATCTGGGCTTGCGGCGGGGGGGCAAGGGGCTCCTCGGCGACGCATTGGGGGAGGGCCAGAAAAAGAACCGCCAGCGCCATCTTTGCGCAATGATTACGGCGACATGAGAACAACGCGAAGGGGGCGTTTTCGCTGGCAATTCTTGACATTTGCCGGTGTTCGTGCAAACTTCGTGGCCCAATTAAAAAGAAATTCCAGACGCATCAATCAGCAGTGAGGGGCGTAACGTATGAACCTTGAGTCGCCTAAGGACTATCAAACTAACAAAGTCAAAAGGTTACCGCCTTCGGTCGTCAAGGATATCGAGCTCAAAAACCACGCTCGACGGCTCGCCAATCTGTCCCCGATCCGCATCAAAGTCCGCACCTGCATTTCGTGCAATTCGCTCTTTGAATCGGCCGGTAATCGCACTTGCGGCTGCAACACCCGTAGTACCGGCTATATTGCAGGACGCGAGATCATCTGACAACGATAGTCTCCAGCCTTTTTCCCTAAACCCAACCGATCGTTAGCCGATACCCAAAGGCGCCCCGGAAAGTCCGGGATTGCGCGCCTTTGGGGTACTCCTCGTGGCCGACGAGATCAAATTCGATCGCACGCCTTACACGGTCAAATACATGGACCTGCAAGGGCAGCAGAAGACGATCCGGCGCACGCCGCCCGAGAAGCTGCACGACGCTTTGCCGACCGACCTGGTCACGTTGACGCGCACGCGCAGCGACGACTTCCGGGCGGGAGACGACGTCGAGGTCGCAAACGTAAGTCCGCGCCAGCCGAACGTGCTCCAGCTCAAGAGGGCGGACGGGGCGACGACCTTTATCGAGTACTTCGACATGGAGCTCCACGAGGGGAACAAGGTCGCGCCGCGCGCCGGCGAGGACCCCCGCGATCGGTCGATTAATTCAAAATATTTGCTGTGGCCTTGAGCCGGGGCCTCGGGTCTGTCCAAAAGTCCCGCCGGACCGGCATCCAAGGTTGACAGCCGTCCAACCGGACTTATCCCTTATTAATTGTGCCGCCGCCGCCCGAGGAGGGTGATTCATGAGCGCCCTGACGACGTCCGTTCCCCAACAAACGAGCCTGGTGAGCCTGCTCAATCCGTTCATACGGCTTTTTGACGGCGCCGCCGACGCGTCGTGGAAGGCCATGGTCCAGGCGACGCGGGGCCGGACGCCGGAGCCGGCCTTCGCCCTCGAGGAGAGCGCGGCGACCTATCTGGTGAAGGCGTTCCTGCCCGGAGCCGCGCGCGCCGGCGTCGAGGTCCTCGTCGACGGCGACGAGCTGCGCGTCCGCGCCCGGTGCGAGGTGCGCTACACGGACGGCAAGGCCTTCAGCTACGTCCGCCAGAAGCAGGTGGACGAACGCTTCACGTTGCCGGCCGACGCGCTCGGCGACGGGATGCGGACCGACTTCGTCGACGGGGTCCTGTACGCCGCGATCCCGCGGCGCCTCGCCATCTCCGCCTGAGGGGTCAGCCCGCGGTCAGGCAGGTCGAATTGGGCATCGTGACGGTGTCTTTCTCGAAGGACGAAAGGACGATCCGCTCGATGCGCCAGCCGATCAGCTTGCCGTCCTTGCCGTAAACCCGCGCGCGGTAGAACTGCTCCCCGTTCCGGTTGGGGCCGGAGTCGAAGCGCGTGTCCTTGAAGGTCAGCTTCTTCTCGCCGCGCACGTCGAGGTTGGCCACGCCCTTCCAGTTGACCTGGCCGTTCTCGCAGCGCACGAGGCGCTCCAGCTCGACGGATTTCACCGTGGCGTTGAAGAGCACGGTCAGCGGAATCGCCTCGCCCTTGGCGAAGCGCCGGTTGTTGCCCGCGAACTCGAAGGCCACCTCGGTGCCGAGGCCGCCCGGCGCCGTGACGTAGGCCGTGAAGATCGTCGGGTCGAAGTCCGGGATGTCGCCCCAGCGGTACTCCTCGGCCTGGTCCTGGTGGCGGAACTGCACGCCGACGTCGCCCGAGGTCGCGAGGCACTTGTCCTTGCTCACGTGCCCGGGGTCGGCCTGCGCAAGGCGCGTACAGACGTCGTTGATGACCTGGCCCATGTTGCGGAGCTGCTGGTCGTTGAACCAGATCGG
>JAYVWD010000176.1:0-8470 GCA_043786345.1 Pseudomonadota bacterium | reverse complement strand
CCCTTGTCGAGGACGATTCCGAGCTTGAATTTGTCGGCGGCGAGCGCCCCGGACGAGGCCAGCGAAAACACGGAAAGGACGAGGGCAAGGGCCCTGAGACTCTTCGCAATCACGAGTAAACCTCAATAATTTTGTCGGGTTACAAGGAAACCCGGATCGGTGTCGAGCGCGACGGAACGGGCGCCAACACTACAAGTTTGTTAATAGGATTTCAAGCGATTCTATAAAGATTAAGAACCTGCGGCAGACCGGCGCATCACGCCGGGCTGCCGCCGGCACCCGGCTTCACCTTGTGGAAACGCAGCACCACCTCGCCGTCGACGACCCGGCGCAGCCCCTCGACCAGGCAGAGCGGCTCGTGGTCGCGCTCGCCGCGCTTGACGATCGCGTCGAGCGGCGTGCCGGGCTTCACCACGAAGGTGTCCTGGTGGATGATCTGATCGCCGGCGTCCAGCTCCGGGATGATGTAGTGCACCGTCGCCCCGTAGCTCAGCATCCGCCGCGCATAGGCGTCGTTGTACGGGGTCCGACCCGGAAACGCCGGCAGCAGCCCGTGGTGCAGGTTGAGGATGCGGCCACCCGCGAACTGCCAGCAGAGCGCCGCCGGGACGATGCGCATGTAGCGCGCCAGGACGATGTAGTCGACCTCGTATTGGTCGAACAGGGCCGCGAGCGCGTCGTTGTCGGGCCGGCCCTGGGCGTCGCCGATCATCTCAAATGGCAGACCGTGCGCCGCGGCCAGCGCCGCGCAGTGCGGCCGGTTGCCGATGACGACGACCGGGTCGGCCGCGAGGGTCCCGGCCTTGACCGCGTCGAGCACCGCCGCGACGGGCTCGGTGCGGATCGTGCCGCACAACGCGAGCCGCGGCCGCCGCCGGTGCTCGGCCGGCGCCCAGGTGCGGACGTTCAGACCCTTCGCCCGCCCGATCGCCGTCATCTGCTGGCGCAAGTCCGCGATGGGGATGCGGTCCGCCGGCCAGTCGACGCGCAGGAGCATGGCGAAGATCCGCTCCTCGTCGTGGTCGTACATCTGGATCTCGGCGATGTTGGCGCCGACGCCGCTCACGTGGTGGATGATCGGGTCGGCGAGCCCGCGGTTGTCGGGCCCGACGGCCGTTATGGTGACCTGCATCGTCGTGCGCTCTCCGTGAAGGAACCCTAGTGAAAAACGCCTTCGAGGCTTTCCTGGTGAAAGACGCGGCCGTCCCCGAGCCGCACGGCGGTCAAGGCCACGCCCCAGACGCAGCCGCTGTCCAGGCAGGTCGCCGCTTTCGCCTTGTGGTAGCCGAGCGCGGACCAGTGCCCGAAAAAGAAGTGCGGCTCAGGGGGGTGCCGCCCCCGCGCCTCGAACCACGGCAATTGCCCGGGCGGCGCCGTCCCGGGCGCGGCGCTGAAGTCGAAGGCCGCCTGGCCGCGGGTGTCCACCATGCGGACGTTGGTCAGGACGCGGAGCGCCTGCCCGAGGCGCTCGTCGCCCGTGAGCCAATCCGACCAGGGCAGGTCCTTCCGGCTGCGGCCGGCGGCATGGAGCGCCGCGATGCGGCCGGAGCGCAGCGCGCCCTCGACGCCGCGTGCCAGCTCTTCGGCGAACGCGAGCGACCAGAGCGGCAGAAGACCGGCGTGCAGCAGCAGGTACTTCCCATCGGCGTGCATCAGCGGCCGCTTCGCCAGCCAGTTGAGCAGGCCCTCGCGGTCGGGCGCGAGGAGGACCTCGTCGAGCGTGTCGCGCTTCTTCGGCTCGACGGCATGGACGGCCCGCGCGAGCAGGTGCAGGTCATGGTTGCCGAGGACCGCCGTCACCGAGGCGTCGTGGTCCCGCATCCAGCGCAGGACCTCGAGCGACTGGGGGCCGCGGTTGACGAGGTCGCCCGCCAGCCATAGCCGGTCCTTGTCCGGACTGAAGTCGATCCGCTGCAACAGCGCGAGAAACGAGCGGTAACAGCCCTGCAGGTCGCCGATCGCATAGGTGGCCATTAACGCTCCCCTTAGGGTTCAGTCCTGGAGCATAAAGGGTCGATTTCTCTGGGGGAACACATTTTTTAATCTAAAGCGTCAGCGCCTCCCGACCGAAGAGCGACCCAAGCGCGACTCCGGAGGTTCGACGATGTCCCGGCTCCCCCGTCTTTCCCGTATCCCGATCTATGCAGCCCTTACGACCCTGGCCGCCGCCTGCAACGGCAGCGGCGGGTTCGGTGGCGGCGCCAAGAAGATCGACGCGCCCAAGCCGGTGACGCCGTCGGCAGCGCCCTTGGTGCCGACGGCTCAGGCGAACGGGGCGCCGCTGCCACCCGCCGCGCTCCCCGCCGGCGACCTCGGAAACGCCATGCCCAGCCCGGCGCCAGGCGCCCCGCCGGCCGGCGTCCAGGCGCCGACCGCGCCCGTGATCGGCGCTCAAGCCCCGAGCCCGCGGCCGCCCCCGCCGGCCCCGAAGCCGCCACAGCCGTCCCCGAAGCCGCCGCAGCCGCAGCCGCCGGCGCCCCCGAGCCCGCCGCCGGCCCAAGGCCAGGAGGTCGGCGCGCTGATGTTCCGCGTGGTCCCCTTCGTCAATATGGAGCACCAGGCCCACGCCACGGAGCCCGGCTCCTTCGCGATCCTCAAAGATGCCGGCGGCAAGGTCGTCGCCGCGGGCCCGATGACCCCGGAAGCGGCCTGTCGCGGCGAAAACCAGGACAGCATGGCGTATCCCGTCGTCAAGTTGAGCGTGCCGCTCAACTTCCTTGCGGGCGACGCGCTGAGCGGCGCGAGCGCCGGCGGCAAGGGCACGCTCTCGGTCTGCATCGTCACCGACCCGAACGCGGCGGGTGACGCTCTCCAATGCCAGAAGGTCGACCGCGGCAACGACGGCGACCGGCCGGCGTTCTGGTACGACCGCCCCGTCGACTACAAGGTGAGCGGCACGACGATCGACATCAACAACGCCGCCGGGTACGGAAGCGGCGGCGGCGGTGGCGGTGGCGGGTTTCAACAGGGCGGCGCCCCGGATTCCGGCGCGCCGGCCGGCGACGACTCCGGCTGGGGCCTCAAGCTCTATGGCGGCGGCGAAAACGTCGCGGGCGGCCTGAGCTTCGCCCACCCGATCCAGGCGCCGATCTGCGGCAGCCAGGCCCGCGGGTATGCCGACTACAACTCGCCTCTGGTGCTCGACCTGGACCACGACGACAAGGCCGGGCTGGTCAACGTCTGGGGCACGGACCGAGCGGTTTACTTCGACGTCGAAGGCAGCGGCAAAAAAGTCCGCACGGGCTGGGTCGCGCGCGGCGACGGTTTTCTCGCCTTGGACGTCAACGGCACCGGCCGGATCGACGACGGGACGGAGCTCTTCGGCGAGAACTCCCGGAGCCGCGCGCCGGCCGACAAGTGGGCCTTCCGCAACTTCGAGAACGGCTTTCAGGCCCTCGCCCAGTATGACGAGGACGGCAACGGCGTCATCGACGCGCGCGACTCCGTGTATGCCAAGCTGGTCGTCTGGCGCGACCTGAACCAGGACGGCCAGAGCTCGGCGGACGAGCTCCAGACCCTGGAAAAAGCGGGCGTCGCCAGCGTGAGCCTCGCTTACGCGAAGACCGGCTCGCCGGGCCACTACGACGTCGTCGCGATGAACGAGGTGCGCCTCACCTCGACTTACACCGGAACGGACGGCAAAACGCACGGCGTCTTCGACGTGTGGTTCGCCGCAAGGCCGCACGACGGCGCCACGGCGAAAGCCGGCGACGCGGAGGAGTCCAAGTGAAAACGCTCCCTAAATTCAAGCTCATCTACCTGGCCGTGATCTTGGCGCCGCTCGCCGCGTGCAAGTCCGGCGACTTTCAGCTGCACGAGTCGGGCGGCTTCGCCGGCCTTTACTCCCTCGGCGTGAGCCCCGGCACGCAGCTCACCGGCCAGGACGCGGTCAACGAGATCGGCCAGTTCTGCAACCAGCAGAACCTGCCGGGCTACATCGACCGCATCGCCAAGCGGCTCTCGTTCAACGCCGGTTACGCCGAGCACCCGAACGCCGGCTACGACGCGGGCCTCGTCAGGAAGCCGGGTCCGGACGGCCAGGAGGCCTACTACATCGGCCAGGGGCAGATGTTCGACGGCGCCGGCAGCCTGGCGATGTTTCCGCCGAACAACGGCAACATCAGCCGCCTGATCGCCGGCTATTGCGGCGTCGTGATGGCGAGCCTCGGGCAGGGCGGCGGCGACGCCAAGCTCAATTATGGCGCGGCCGTGAGCCCTAAGTGCGCCTACCCCACGATCGAGCTCACCAAAGGCGGCTCGGTCTCGGGGAGCTCCGCGGCCGGCTCGATCAGCTCTGGAAGCTGCGTCGTTGCGAAGATGAAGAACGGCCCGATCAAGCATTCGGCGGAGATTGCCTTCTGCCCCGACGCGCTCGGGGGCAACTTCGTGACCTCGGGCGATGGGGCCGCGGGCGAGATGTCGATCATCATCCGGGGTGCATCGGGTAACTAAGAAAAGGTCGCCGGGCGATCTGGCACGGCAGTTGCTTAATCGTCTCCAGGGTTGGGTTGCCAACACAACTAAGGAGACACGCAACATGCTGTACTACGTCATGGTCTTTCTCGTGCTCGCGATCGTCGCGGGTTTCCTCGGGTTCGGCGGGATCGCCGGCGCGTCGGCGTCCATCGCCAAAGTGCTCTTCTTCGTCTTCCTGGTGGCGCTCGTCGTCTCGGCGATCATCAATGCCGGACGGGGTCGGACACCGCTTTGACGGGGCTCGTACCGTCTGAATATTCCTACAGTTTCCAATTTGGCGCCGGGTCGGTCTCATAAGGACCGGCTCTCTTTTTTTCTTTGCGCCCCCGCTCATCCTCCGGTAATCGACGGCTACCCCCGCCACCGTCGATGACCGAGGAGTCCTGATGCTCATCAAGAAGCTAGCCATCCTGGCCGCCACCCTGTCCCCATTCGGATGCGGAGCCCTGGGAACCCGGAGCGACGCCCCCCGGTCGTTTGAGGCGTTCTCGAAAACCTACGCGGCGTCCTCGGCGGGTGACTGCGACGAAACTTGCCTCAAGCTCCGCAAAGAGCTCGACTACACCGTTTACGTCGGCAAGAAGATCTATGCTTACTGGGACTTGAAGCGTGCAGACACCGGCCTCGACTACGACGCCCTGGCGCGCGAGCTCGAAGACCGCATCGTCACGGGAACGACGCCGTCCCAATACTATACGGTCCTGCAGACCTGGGCGGCCTCGCTCCACGACGGCCACGTCAACGCCATCCCGCCGGCCGATCTGTCGGGCCTCGAGATTTACTCGTCCCCGATTCGCTTAGAGCTCCTGGCGCCCGGAACCGACCATGAGACCCTCATCGTCGCCGAAGTCAAGGAAGCCAATCCCCTCCAGGTCGGCGACGTGCTCATGGCCGTCAACGGCGTCCCCGCGGCGGACGCCGTCGCGGCGGCGGCGAAGTTCACGAGCGGCAGCACCGAGCGGATGCGCCGCAACTCCGGCGCCCGCAAGGTCACCGACGTCATCGGCCTCGAAAAAGGCAGCACGCCGCTGACCATCACCTACAAGCGCGGCGACGCCGCCGAAGCGACCGTGACCCTCGTCCGCACGGTTACCCTCAACACCGCGCCCGATCCAGCCGCGGCCGCCGCGCCGGTCGCGACGGGCGCCGACCTGATCAAGGCGAGCATCCTCGCCGGCAACGTCGGGTATCTGCGCATCGACGGCTTCTCCGGCTCGCAAGACCGGCAGCTCCTCGACCACGCGCTCAACGCCCTCCAGAACACCAAGGCCCTGGTCCTCGACGTGCGCCTCAACGGCGGCGGCGACCAGTCCGGCGACGCGCTGCTCTCGCGCTTCATCACCCAGAACATCACGCGCTATTCGATCTCGCAGCGGATGTCCGATTACCTGCTGGCGCAGCGCCCCGAATACTACCTCGAGCCGTGGACCGTCGGCGCCGAATGGGCCGAGTGGCACGACCTCGTCGTCACGCCGACGACCGAGCCGGCGAAGTCCTACACCGGCAAACCCGTCATGCTGCTGACGAGCCCGCGCTGCTTCAGCGCCTGCGACACGTTCGCGGCGGGGGTAGCGGCGAATCATCTCGCGACGGTCATCGGCGAGCCCACCGGCGGGGGCACCGGAACGCCGCTCGGCTTCGTGCTGCCGGTCTCGGGCTTCAGCTTCCGCTACGCCGTGGTGCGCGGCCGCACGGCCGACGGCACCTGGATCGAAAGCGCCGGAACGGCGCCCAGCGTCGTCGTCGAGACCACCGTCGCCGACCGGCTGGCGAAGAAGGATCCGCAGTTGACGAAGGCGCTCGAGCTCATCGACGCGGCGACGGCCGCCGCCGGCGCGGCCCAAGTCATCGGGGCCCATGGCGACCTCGCGGCGCAAGGGTTCGACGCGACGCCCACGGTCCTCGACATCCGTGCCTTGCAGCGGCTTAGCGCGCAAGACGGGCTCGACTGAGGCTTAGCGCGCGGGTCAGCGCGGCTTCGAGCCGCGCACCTTCACCACCGCCTGTTTATCGCGAAGCTCGCTCAGTCTCTTGTAAGCGGCGGAGCCGAGCACCGCGTAAAAACTGGCGACCGTGAAGGTCCACAGCGCCGTCTTTCCGGTGCTCATCGCCTTGAGCTTCCCCGCCAGCTTCGCCCGCACGCCGGTCAGCGAGACGCTGCGCGGCTCCCGCTTGTACTGCTTGAGGGCCACGGCCGACGTCAACAGGCAGCTCATCAGGAAGTTGTCGCGTGCCAACGACTTCACCCGCGCCTCCTCGACGGCCTCGTGAAAGCGCCGCTTCGCCGCCGCGTCGAAATGCAGGAGCGTCGCCTGCGCCTCGACGAAGACCTGCGCCACGCCTTCGGGGTCGATGCGCGCGACGTGCAGCAGGCGGGCGTTGACGCCGTTGAGCAGCGCCTCGAGCTTCCGCGCCAGCTCCTCGAGCTCCCGGGGTGTCGGTCCGCCGCCCTGCAAGTCCCTGCCCCCTCTTACTTTTTGCGGAGATGCGCCGCGCGGTTGGTCGCCGTCTCGACGGCGCTGATGAGCATCGACCGCAGGCCCCGCGTCTCGAGCTCGTGGATCGCCGCAATCGTCGTGCCCCCGGGCGTCGTCACCTGGTCACGGAGGATCGCCGGATGCAGACCCGTCGCCTTCACCAGCATGGCCGAGCCGAGGACCGTCTGCGTCGCGAGCTTCTGGGAAAGGAGGCGCGGGATCCCCATCTTGACGCCGCCGTCGGTCAGGGCCTCGATCACCATGTAGAGGTATGCCGGCCCGCTCCCCGAGAGGCCGGTTACAGCGTCGAGCAACGCCTCGCGCGTCCAGTCGGCCTCGCCGATCGCGCCGAACATCATTTCGGCGAGCGCCGTCTGGCCCTTGTCGCACCGGCCGTTCTCGCACATCGCCGTCGCCGCCGCGCCGACGGTCGCCGCGATGTTCGGCATGGCGCGCACGATCGCCCCGCCGTGGCCCAGGGCGTGCTCGACGTCTTCCATGGTCACGCCGGCCAGGATCGTGACCACCAGGGTCCCGGGGTCGATGCGGCCTTTGAGGCGCCCGGCGATCACGGCCAGGTCCTGCGGCTTGACGCACAGGACGACGGCCTTGAGGCCCTTGAGCTCGCCGTCCGCGACGTCCACCAGGGCGCGGGCCCCGGTGGCCTCGGCGAGGGCCGTGAGGCGCTCGGCGTGCACGTCGTGGAGCGAGATGGCGAAGGCGCCCCGGGCGCTGGCCTTGAGCCCGCGCGCCAGAGCGCCTCCCATGTTGCCAGCGCCGATGATGAGCACTTTCGCCGCGGCGGCAGCGGTAGCCATCGATGGTCTCCTTTGGGAAGGTTGACGCAGGACCTGAGCCCGCACGGCCGCGTCCTGCATTCTTCCGGAGCCCCATCCTAGCAGAGATTCAGGCCGGGATGATCTTGTTCGACAGCTCGATCCCGAACTGGCGCTCGAGCTCGACCAGACACCCTTCCCAGGACTGCAGGTCGGCGTTGTCGATCTGGACGATCTGGATGCCGATGCGCGCCTGGTTGCCCTTGCCGTCTTCCGACTCGGCTTCGCGGCGAACCACTTTGCCGAGGCAGCTCACGGGCTTCTGGAGGTGGGTGGCGCTCGGGTCGATCGTCAGCTCGAGGAGCGTGTTGACGATGAACGGCATCCGGGTCTCGCGCTCCCAGGCGAGGAGCAGGCCCGAACGGGAGATGTCGATGGTGCTGAATCGATAGGCGGCGCTGGTTCCGATCGTGCGCGATTCGACCTGGAGGTCCATGGGCACCCGCGGAGCGCGCACACGCGTATTGTTCGGACGAATGAGCCTGGCACTGGACATCGGGGGTCTCCTCTAAAGCCGCGGCGCGCGGTGCTTGGGAACACTGGCAAGTCTTTCGAGCGAATGGCGCGGAAGCTTTAGCTAAGTCTTTTTGTTCTATAATTTCATTGGCTTGATTTACTTGTGACTGAACACGCGCACGCCAACCCACTGGTCGTCGAACGGCTTCGCCTTGAGCTGCTCCT
>JAYVWD010000175.1:0-2667 GCA_043786345.1 Pseudomonadota bacterium | reverse complement strand
ACTCGCCGTGCCGCTCAGGAGCCGCTCGGCTCGTCACTCGCCGTGCCACTCAGCTCCGCACTCGCCGTGCCGCTCAGGAGCCGCTCGGCTCGTCACTCGCCGTGCCACTCAGGAGCCGCTCGGCTCCGCACTCGCCGTGCCGCTCGCGGTGCCGCTCGCGCTCGCGGTGCCGCTCGCCGTTCCACTCGCGCTCGCGGTTCCACTGGCCGTGCCACTCGCCGTTCCCACGCCGCTCCCCGACGCGCTCGCCGATCCGCTCGCCACCGGCCGCAGCACGCAGGCCCTCTTCACCGTGTCGAAGACCATCCCATCCTGCGTACAGTCCTTCGCCTCGATCGAGACCGCCACGCCGCCGTCGCCCGGCTGGACTTGCAGCTCGAGCGCCACCTCCTTCAAGGTGAGGACAGCCTCCGCCTTCGCCAGCAGCTCCCCGTCGCCGGCGACCAGCGGCCCTTTGTATTTCAGGGGCGCGCCCGTGACGCCGATCTGGATCTCGGTGCACTTGTAGGTGGTGTCCTTGTCGAGCCCGACGACGAAGGTGAAGGCGCCCACCTGCGGGGTGTCCTCCGGATAAAGGCCGACCTCCCAGATCTCCGGCGCGCAGACGATGTGCGCCGTGATCGGCTTGTTGGCCTCGGGCGCCGCGAACTTCACCGGGACCTTGATGGTGAACTTCGACGCCGACACCTGGCCCGGCGAGCGGTTGAAGAGCTTCTGCATGGCGGCCGCCGCCGTCAGGGCGCCTGTGGCGTCCTGGGTGATCGTCATCTCGCGGGCCCAGTAGAGGACGTTGGGCTCGGTGCCCGCGACGAACTCGATGCCGGCGACGGCGTTGAGCTGCTTGACGCGGAGCTGGCAGCCCGGCAGGCCCTTCTTGAGGCCGACGGCCTTGAAGGTCACCGTCTGGTCGGCGCCGAGCTCGCCGGTTAGGACGCTCGTACACCCGGAAAGCTCGTACAGCCAATCGTTCCGTGACCGATCTTTGGGGTCTTGGATGTCAATGGATACTTTGAGCGTGGCGGCGTCGCCGCCGACGCGCACGCCGCGGCGCGACTGACGGCAGCCTTCCAGGCCGGTGAGCGCCAAAGCGCACGCGGCAAGGGCGAAAGGCATCCAGATGGTCCGGGAGCTCTGCATGGGGTCCTCCGATAAGTACCATTATAGGATGCTCCTTCCGTGCCAGGAAAATATACGGTGGCGCCCGGACCCTTTTGCGCGAGTTAACATGTTGAAATAAATGAATAATTTACGATCTATCGCGGTCCCGACAAACGTTTTGCTTCTTGACGGTCGAGACCAGTCCATGGTCATTTCGTACGATCTTTTTTCAGTGCTTTGAGGCGCCTATTGAGCAAGCAGAAAGTCCCAGCGGCCCCCGTCACCCCCGTCCGCCGCAAGGACGGGCCGCAGGATTATCGCTGGTTCTGGACGGCCCTCGACGCCTACCTGACGCGGAAGAACTTGAAGCAGACGCGCCAGCGGAAGCAGATCGTCGAGCTCTTCATCAACACGAAGCGGCACCTGTCGGCCGAGGAGCTCCACGAGGCGGCGCGGCGCGACGGCCACAACATCGGCCTCGCGACCATCTATCGCACCTTGAACCTCCTCGCGGACGCCGGGCTGGCCGAGCAGAAGTCCTTCGGTGAGGGCCGCTTCGTCTACGAGGTCGCGACCCCCGGCGAGCACCACGACCACATCATCTGCCTCGACTGCGGCGCCGTGATCGAGTTCGAGAACGACGAGATCGAGTCGCTTCAAAACAAGGTCGCCGCCGCGCACGACATGAAGCTCAAGGCGCACCGCCTCGACCTGTTCGGGCACTGCCAGCGCGAGCGCTGCGACCGCCGGCCCACGGTAAACTAACGCCGGTTGCCGGGATCCGCGTCAGGGCTTCTGCCCCTGAAGCTTCTTGAGCCCCTCCGAGTAGACGCTGCCGTCCCTCTCGTAGTGCGGCGCGACCAGCGTCACCGCCGCCCAGATGACGCCGAGGGCGAAGCCCAGGATCGCCACGTACTTGAGGATCATGATCAGTGCGTCGGACGTCAGCCCGCGCTTCACCGCCCGGTAGACGTCGTCGCCGATCTCGACGGCGGTATCGGTGAAGTCGGCGGTGGCGGGCTTGATCAGGTCGGCGAAGGTGATCGCCTCGCGCGTGGTCGGCGGCAGGGACCGCGGCAGCTCGGATTTCGGCGCCGGCGCGGGGCCGTCCTGCGGCGCCGGCACCGGCGCGCGCTCGGGGGCCCAGACGGGCGCGAGCGCCGGCGCGCGCTCGGGCGCCCAGGCGGGCTCCGGGACGGCGACGAGTTGCGGGGGCGAGGGGTCGAGCCGCGCCAACGCCGCGTTGGCGCGCGCGGGGGCCTCGGCGCCGGCCGCGTTCTTGAGCGGGAGGATCTTCGCGGTTTCGCGCTCGAAGGCGCCGAGGGCTTGCTGCACGTAATCGCTCAGGCCTTGCGCGACGGCGCGCTGCTCCAAGGCGGTCAGGTCCGAGAGCGACAGGTCGACCAGATGCGGGAAGGCCGCCGCGTCGGGGTGCGTGTCCTGATAAACGGCGCTCAGTTTTCCGTAGGGGTTCCGTTTGACGAGCTTGCGCAGGGCCGGCGCTTCGACCCGGCACAGCGCGAAGTTGCCGACGGGGTAGGGGAGCGCCAGCTGCGCCGTCGACGGGTG
>JAYVWD010000174.1:0-6982 GCA_043786345.1 Pseudomonadota bacterium | reverse complement strand
GTCTGCCCTCAGAAGAACGGACTTGACCGCATTAAAGAAGCCGATGTCACGCCGCGGCATCGGCCAGAAAGCGATACCAGTGTCGATGAACGCCGCGGACAATTGCACCAGGGCCCGATCGGTCGGGTCCAGCGTTTGCACGTGGCTGCGAGCGGATGTATAGGCAATCTTCTCCACACGACAATGCGAGTTGACGGCGCCCCGGACAGCCGCCCACAGCGCCTGCGAGTCGCCTGCCTGACTTGCGTCGAGCTCAACCTCCAAGACGCTCCTTATAACCTCGTCCGACGTCACGAGCCGCGGAATCGACAGCGCGGCGCGGCGAACCGAAGCGGCGAAAATGCCCTTCAAGCCGACGTCCGGGGCTCGCGATTCAAATTCGGTTAGGGGCTCTTCACAGTCGGACAGCGCGATGCGGCCCGCCTTGACCCTCTTGATGTACCAGGCATGGGGCATGTAAGGCTCGGCACCTCTGACGATCGACGTCGCCTCCACCGCATCGCAAAACGACTGGTCCTCGAACGCGGACAGCGTATTGCGATGGATGAAAACGTCGATCGGACCTTGATGCGGGAGCCACTGCTCGATCCTGCGCAGATCGGCCTCGATTTCACGGCGCTTTTGCCTTTGGTCATCGGTATTTAATTGCATGCTCGCCTCCTTTCAGCAAAAGATCGCCGTGCCGTCTTCGGTAATTTTCCCCCCGTGGATCTCATGCCGCCGCCGCCATGCCGTTAGGTGCTCGATGCAGGCGTGGTCGATCATGTGAAGCTCCGTAGACCGGAGCGTGACGTCTCTTCCCTTCGGCAGCGCCGCCAAAGTCGCCGTCAGGCGCGGGAGACGCACGAACGTCGCCGCGCCGCGCAAATCGACGACCAAGTGGTTTGCCGTCGGATCCTCCACGAGCGTGACGTGCAATTTTGACAATGAATTCAGTAGTTTGATGCCAGCTAGCGCCAATCCGATGACTACACCCGGCAACAGCCCGATCGCGACGACCGCCACGGCCGTCACCAGGAAAATCGCGAGCTCACCTGTGCTGCGCCTATAAAGCGGGGCTAGGACTTTGAGATTGAGCAGCTTTACGCCCGTGTAAACCAGGAGCCCCGCCAAGGCGGCTGTCGGGATCGCCGTGAGCACCATAGGCAGCAGGCAAACGAAGATCAGCAACCACATGCCGTGGAACATCGTGGATGCCCGGGTTTTTGCGCCTGCCTGCACGTTGGCCGAGCTGCGGACGATCACGCCCGTCATCGGCAAAACGCCGACGATGCCACATAGGACATTGCCGACTCCCTGCGATACCAACTCGCGGTCATAGTTGGCGCGCTCCCCGTCGTGCATTTGATCGGTCGCGGCCGCACAGAGGAGGCTTTCGGCGCTCGCTATAAGGGCAATCTGCAGCGCCAGGCCGAGGACCGCGGGATTCGTCACGGCACTGGCGAAATCGAAGTCAAAGATTTGCCATTTCGAGAAGAGGTCGCTTGGAATTGCGACGAAGTTGACTTGAAGGTCGAGGGCGGCGGCCGCGACGACTGCTGCACCAACCGCGACGAGCGGGGCCGGGAAACGCGACGCGAGCTTCTTCCCAACCATCGGCCACAGAACCATCAACGAGATGGTGAGCGCGCCAAGCGCCAGTGCGACCAAAGACCGTGAATCTTCGGCCGTGAACGCATGCGCGAGGCTGGCAGGAATTGCCTTGAGGTTGAGGATGCCGTTGGCTCGCGGGGCAAGATCCAGCATGACGTGAAATTGTCCGACCAGGATCAAGAATCCGATACCCGACAACATGCCGTGGATCACCGTCGGCGATGCTGCCTGGAACCACCGGCCAACTTTCGCCAAACCACCCGCGATCTGCAGGAGTCCTGCGAGCAGGATCGCAACCCCCATCTGTTTGATGCCGACTAGCTGTACGCCCTCGAGCACCAGGACCGTCAGTCCGGCAGCGGCGCCGCTTACCTGCAGCGGCGCGCCGCTGATGGCGCCGACGAGGATGCCGCCAACGATTCCCGTTATGATCCCGGCGACCGGAGGGTAACCACAGGCGATCGCGATCCCCATTCCCAGGGGGAGCGCGACCAAAAAGACGACGAAGCTGGCACGAAGATCCGTCTTCAAATCTGCAATGGAAAAATTCTTGGCAATATTGTTCATTCCCAGCTCGCTTGCTTAGGGGTGAGAGCGACAACGGAAAGCGCAACGCCCCACGAGGGCGCCAAAGTCGTAAACCGTACGACTTGCCGTTAGTAGGCGGAATTCGGGCGCGGTCCGAAGACTCTCAACAAAGGAGCGGTAGAACGCGGGTAAGACTAGCGGTGGCGGTCGGGCGCCTCTTCGCGGCGAAGGCGGCCTTTTGCAGCTCGACTTTAGATTCGGGATTCCCGAGCAGAGCAGAGATCTTGATGCGAGACGGCATTGCCGAGCGCAACGCCTGGAAACGGAGCAAACGCCTTATAAGGGCGTTAGCCCCCCTATCAAATGCCTTGGCCTCAGAGTCGGACGTATCTCTCCCGGCATCCTCTTGCTGCTCGTCATGGTCAGCCATGTGCGAGTGCGAGTAAGCCGCGGGCGCGATGACGTCCATCGATAGAGACAGGAGCACCGACGCCGCTAGTGCGATAACAACAGCAAATGTCAGGCGTGTCCGCACGGTCCATCGGCTCCGAAAGATCGACGACCGACGCTTTAGCGGCACGGCCTTCAATTAGTACTTATGAACCACGCTAAATAGGCGCACATTAGAATACTATGAGTTTATGGTCCGGGTTTTGGCCCGGCGTTTGACCATGAATTTCATTCGCTGCTCGAATATTTTCGAATGTATTCAATTTGTTATATTCATCGAAACCCTTCCTTAGCCTTGTTGTTCACAGAACTGAGGGGTAACTAAGACTCGATCTTTTTATTTCTCTAATCGGGCCAGACCCACGTCGATTTGCTCATTTTGCGAGCAGCAGGTCGGGGTAAACTGGGGCCTTGGCTGCGATCCCGAAGACAAGGCGCGCCATCCCGAAGACGCCGGCGCCTGAAGCAGTTGTCGGCAATGCCAGTCCGACCGCACTCCTGGTCGCGACCCCAGCAAGACGAGGCGACCCTTGGCAACAACTCGCAATGGCGTCGACCGAGAGATTTTGCAGAGGATTGGGCTCGTGCCGCTTGGCCGAACAATACGTCGCTGATCAAACCGTGTTCGAAGGCCGAAGAATCCTGCCTGGCCTACAAGGGTTTCGACAACAACGGCGGCTTCCAAAAGTACCTCAACATGAAGTCGCCGAACCTCCTCGGCGTGGTCTTCGTCTTTGGCCTGATTCATGGATTCGGGCTCTCAACGAGGCTGCAGCAACTGCCTCTCGGCGACGATCGCGTCGGGACATTCCTTAGAATCGGATCCTTCAACATCGAGGTCGAAGCCGGACAGATCGCCGCCCTCGCGGCAATGGTCGGATTTCTGACGGTTTGGCGACGCGGAACCGACCACCGTTTCCAGCATTTCATCGTCGTTTCGAGCCGAAGGCCACTGACAAGGCAAAGAAGACTCTTTACATGTTCTTCAGCAGCAACGGGAACTTCCTAGCTGTCAATTACACGGGGAAGTAGAGCGGCCTGAGGCGCCATGGACGGGCCGGATTCGTCGATTGGCCCCTCCACGAATCTGAATGTAAACAATCAGCGCCCGATAATGGCGAGCGCCAGCTCAATCTTCCCAAACGGCGCCGACATCTGCACCCCTTGCACCGCCGTGCCGAGGGTCTCCACCATATCGTGGGCGATCTCGATGCCGACCTTTTTGGCGTCCTCGGGGTCGAGGACCGCCTCCATCCGCGCCATGAGCTCCGGAGGAATCACGACGCCCGGGACTTCGTTGTTCATGAAGACCGCATTGCGGTAACTGAGCAGCGGCCAGACGCCGGCGATGATCGGGATGCGGATCTTGTGCTTGTCGATGTAGTCGAGAAACTTGAACATGGAGCGCAGGTCGAAGACCGGCTGGGTGATGGCCCACTCGGCGCCGGCCTCGACCTTGTACTTGAAGCGCTTCATTTCGTAGGCGAAATCGCGGTGCACGGGGTTGACGCCGACGCCGACGGAAAGCGCCGTCGGCTGGCCGATGGAGCGGCCGCCCAAGTCGATGCCGCCGTTGAGGCGGTGCACCATATTGGTGAGGCCGATCGCGTCGACGTCGAACACCCCGGTCGCGTTCGGGTAGTTGCCGAGCTTCGGCGGATCGCCCGTGACGAGCAGGAGGTTGCGCAGGCCGATCGCCTGGGCGCCGAGCATGTCCGACTGCATGCCGAGGAGGTTTCTGTCGCGGCAGGTGTAATGCAGCACGGTCTCGATGCCGGCGCGCTGCTCGATCATCACGGCGGTCATGATCGCGCTCATCCGGGCCGAGGCGCGCGGGCCGTCGGGGATGTTGACGGCGTCGATGCCGGCCCTCTTGAGCGCGGCGGAGTTGGCGAGGATCTTCTCGGGGCTCACGCCCTGCGGCGGCAGGAGCTCGACGCTGTAGACGCGCTCGCCGGCCGCGATCTTGCGGGCCCACTGGGATTTCTCGGCGGCCGGGACGCGCACCGCCTCGTTTTCCAGGGGCACGGCCGGCGCCTTGCGGGCCTCGGCGCGCAGGCGGGCGCCGCGGCCCTTACCGCCGCCGCCGCCCTCGGTCATCGCGCGGTTGTGGCGGATCGCGTTCGCCATCGCCTTGATGTGGTCGGGCCCGGTGCCGCAGCAGCCGCCGACGAACCGGACGCCGGCCTGCAGGAAGTCCTTGGCGAACTCGGCCATGTATTCCGGCGTCGACATGTAGATCTGGCGGCCGTCGACGAGCTTTGGCAGGCCGGCGTTCGGCTGGAAGCAGATCGGCTTCTGGGTCGCCGCGCGGATGCGCGCGATCGCCGTCATCATCGGCGCGGGGCCGACCGAGCAGTTGAGGCCGACGACGTCGACGTTCCACTCGTCGAGCTTCTTCATGGCCCACTCGAGCGGCGTCCCGAGCGGCGTGGCGCCGTCCGGGTCGATGACGAGGTGCGCGATGACGGGCAGGTCGGGCTTGACGTCGCGGGACGCCAGGATCGCCTGCTGGATCTCGCTGATGTCCGAGAAGGTCTCGAGGCAGACCACGTCGATGCCGCCCTCGACGAGGCCCGCGATCTGCTCGCGGAACGCGGAGCGCGCCTCGTCGAAGGAGGTCGGGCCCCAGGGCTCGATGCGCACGCCGAGCGGGCCAACGCTGCCCGCCACATAGGCCTGGTCCTTGACCACCGCGCGGGCGAGCAGCGCCGCCTCGCGGTTGATCAGGTGGGTCTTGTCCTGGAGGTTGTGGCCCTTGAGCTTAAAGGCGTTGGCGCCGAAGCTGTTGGTCGTGATGACCTGGGCGCCCGCCGACAGGTATTCCTGGTGGATTTCCTTCACCAGGGCCGGATTGGTGAAGTTCGCGTCCTCGAAGCAGCGGTTGATGAAAATGCCCTTGGTATAGAGGGCCGTCCCCATGGCGCCGTCGAAGAGCAGCGGCTCGCCTTTCGCCAGGACGTCCTTAAAAGATTTCATCAACGGTATCAATGACCTCGCCGCGAGGGGCCGCAGCCCGGGGAATCCATTTTTCTGCGCACGGTCGCGGATGTTAGCATAGGATTACCGGCGGATCGACCGTCAAAAAACCCTGTCCGGAGCCGCACATGCGTCCCTCGCCGCGCATCGTTCTGCTCCTGGCGCCGTGAGCCACTCCGGCGAAGCGCGGCAGCTGGTGGCGTTCGCCGTGGCCGCGGCGGGAGCGCTAGGGTTTTTGCTGGCCGGGCTCGGCGCGGGGCGCTGGCGCCGGCCGGCGCTCGGCGGGGCTTTTTTGCTCGCGGCGGCGGGCGGGGTCGTCGCCGGGCCGGCGGCGGCGGTCGTCTACACGGGCTTCGGGCTGGTCAGCGCCGTCGCGGCGGGGCTTTCCCGCCGGGAGCGGCCGCTCTTTCTCAAGATCAGCGCCGTCGTCCTGCTGGCGCTCCTGCCGCTGTCGGTCCTGTCCGGGGACGGCGCGTTCAAGGCGATGCAGACGCGGCTCGCCGCGGAGTTTCCGCGCGACATGGCGGCGGTGCAGACGTCGTTTGCCGCGGCGCAGACGCGGCTTTTCGCGCGGTACCGCGGCGTCTGTCAGGTCATTTTGGACGAAACTCGAACGGCGGATACTCCACCGTGACGTCGGCCCCGGAGCGCGGATGCGGGAAATGCCAGGCCCGGAGCTCCTTCGTGACGCAGGCCTTGAACGCCTCGTCGCCGACCGTCAGCTCCCGGAAGCTCACCTTCGCGACCTTGCCCTTCGGCGAGACGACGAGGGTGACGGCGGCGGCGCCGGCGGCATCGGGCTTGCGTTTGACGAGCTCGTCGTAGCAGCGGCGCACCTTCGGGGCATTCTTCCGGAAGACGGTGAGGACGTCCTCCGACGTCAGGCCGTAGCCGGCGCCGGCGAGCTTCAGGGCCTTGTCGAGGAGGACGACTGTTCCGGCCGCGCCCTTGCCCGCGGGCACGAGGCTCCAGCGGGCCAGGACCTTCGCATCGGCCTCGGACTTGCGGAACGTCAGCGATTTAAGGCGGTCGCGGAAGCAGGAGATCAGGCCGGTGTCGCTCAAGCCGGCGTCATAGGCCACGTCGGCGGCGGCGCCCCTGGCGACCGCGAGGGTGAAGGAGAGTTCGCCCGCCGGCTTCTTTCCGAGGTCCTTCCAGTTCAGGAGGAGCTTGTCGTAGCACTTCCGGAGTTCGGGCGTGGCCGTGCCGAGCACAGCCGCGACCTCCTCCCGGGCGAGCGGGGCGCCCGGGCCGGTGGGCTTCCGCGGCTTCGCGTCGGCGATCCCGAGGCACTTTTTCATGAAGGCGTTGTCGGCGACGCCGGCGTCGATCATCTTCTGGAAGCAGGCCTGGTAGCGCAGGAGCTCGGGGCCGTCCTCGGCGTCGTCCTTCGGCTCGCCGGCGGCCGGATTCGGGTAGGGGTTGGGGCCCG
>JAYVWD010000173.1:0-6399 GCA_043786345.1 Pseudomonadota bacterium | reverse complement strand
TTGGTCAACAACGACCAGACGATGATCCGCAAGGCGATCACCGAGCTCGACTTCCATATGGAGAAGACGACGAGCTACCAGGCGACCATCGGCGGTATGTGGAAGTCGCTCGGCGACGCCGCCTCCCGCCTGTCGGGCGAGGAGGTCCAGGCGAAGGCCGGGCTCTCCAAGGCCGAGGACGCCGACATTTACGACGCGACCAGCCAGTTCAAGCGGACGGAGGCGACCCTGCAGGGCACCCTGATGGCGTCCAGCAAGATGCTTCAGCCTTCGTTGCTCAATTTTCTGCAATGATATCCAGCCGGTGGCATGATGCCCGGAAATGCGGGATAATTAAAGAAAGCTGTTGGCCGGAAAGAACCAGGGAGGGTTCTCAGTTGCTCGTCTTGACGCGGAAAGTTGGCGAGGGGATCGCCATTGGCGACGATGTCAAAATCGTCGTCATGCAGATCAAAGGGAAGCAGGTTCGACTCGGAATCAAGGCCTCGCCGTCGACGGCGGTGCACCGGGAAGAGATCTATCAGAAGATTCAGGACGAGAACCGCGCCGCTTCGTCGCCCCGGCCCGATGCCGTGGCCGAGGCGGGCGGGATTCTGGCGCCGGAGGGCACCGGGCGCGACCCGGGCCAGGCGCCGCTCAGGAAGAGCGTGAGGCTGCCGAAACCCCCGGCCGAATGAGAGTTGCTGATTCAAGAGCGATTACGTTAGACTGAAAGAAGCCAAATCAGTCAGGGCATACGTGGATCGCGCCGGGCACCTAAGTCATGGGTCTCGGGGAGGCGTTCGCGTGAGATGGAGGCGGTCTTGATCAAGGTGAAGACAACGCGGTTCGGCGAGATCGAGGTCAAGGAAGCCGATTTGATCGAGCTTCCGGCCGGTCTCATCGGTTTTCCCGAGCTCAAGAAGTACGTGATCCTCGATCACGACAAGGACTCGCCGTTCAAATGGCTGCAGTCCCTCGACGACGGCGCGATCGCCTTCGTGCTGATCAACCCTTTGCTGTTCAAGCCCGACTACACGGTCGAGGTGACGGAAGCGGAGGTGTCCGATCTCGAGCTCAAGGCCGAGGAGGACGCGATCATCTGCGTGATCATCACGATCCCGACGAACCCGCAGAACATGACGGCGAACTTAAAGGCGCCGCTCGTGTTCAACCTGAGCACGCGCAAGGGTAAACAACTGGTGTTGAGCAACTCGGCCTACACGACGCGCCACAACATCATGGAAGAAGTGCGCAAGCAGGCGACGGTCGGCGAAAACGCGACGGTCCAGGAAGTCATCGAAAAAGCGAAGCAGACCCAGGACGCCGAGGCGGCCAAGGCGCAGGCGAAGCCGGCCCAGGGCGGCGCCAAGTAAGTCCGCGCCGACCGGCGGACTTTAAGGACGGGCCGGCTTCGAAGCCGGCCCGCTTCGTTTCAGGGCTTTATGCAGAGGCTCGTGCCCGTGTCGCAGGATCTGACGATCACCCGCAGGGTCTCGGGGCAGTTGTATTCGGACGCCGCGAGGCGCACGCAGCCGAATTTGAGCCGGCGCATCAGCTCGTCGAGCGCCGCCTGCCGGCCGTCCGCCGCCAAGGCCGGCACCGACGACAGGTCGAGGTGCTCGTGGCACGCGTCGTTCGGCCGCGCGGGCAGGGTGCCGCAGTCGGCGTCGGTGGCGCAGGTCGCGTGCTCGGCCAGGTCTTTCGCGAACGCGGCGTAGTCCTTGCCCGCGTCCAGGCACTCCGTGTCTAAGTCCTCTTTCGGCGCCGTCGCGTAGGCGAAGGCGATCTCGTCGCCGTCCTTGACCGGCGCGCCTTGAAACGTCAGGACGCCCGAGAGCGGCGTGTAGTCGATCGCCGCCGTCGGCACGGCGGTACCTGCGACCGTCGCCGCCAGCGAGCCCGGCTTGATGAAGATGCCGGAGCCCAGCGTGAACTTCACGGAGGTGCCGCGGACGTGGCACAGGCCTTTGAACGTCCCGGCCGCCGCCGGATCCTCGGCCGCGTCGCAGCGCCCGTCCAGGAACCTGTCGGGCCGCCCGACGCAGCGTTTGCTCGTCGGATGGCAGGTCGGCAAGGTCGGTGCGGCGTTGGGGTCTGCCTGGCAGTCGGTTTCGCCCTCGACCTTGGCGCAGGTGGCGTCGGACGCTTTCAGCGCGGTGTCGTACGCTGCCTGGTTGGCCAGGACGGCCTTGGCGGAGGTGAACAGCTCGACGCCCCCGCAGCCGACCCGGCCGAGCGTCGGGCCCTGGGCGCAGTCGGCGTCGGTGGCGCACCCGTCGGCCGCGGCGGCGTCCTGCATCGCCTGGTAGAGCCCTTCCATGGTGGCCCGGGCGTCCGAGCACACCGCGTCGGTCGTTCCGGCCCTGCACAGGCCGGCGGTGTGGTCGCAGATCGGCGTCGCGTCCCTGCAGGCCACCGAGCCGCTGGCACCGTTGGCGCAGGCGTTGACCTGGGCCTCGGCGGCCGTCAGATCGGCCTTGTGGGCGGAGAGGACCGCGTTGCTCGTCACCTTGTCGCCGCGGCACCCGTTGGCGGCGCCATAGGCCGCGCAGTCGCCATCCGTCGTGCAGGCGGGGGCCTCGGCGGCGATGCGCGCGACGAGGGCGCTATATTGGGAGGCGGCGGCCGCGCAGCCGCCGGCGTCCCTGGCCTTGTCGCCGGAGGCCGAAGCCGGGGCCGCGCCCGCCGCCGTGCCGCTGCTGGCCTTGGATTTCGCGTCCTCTTTCTTCCCGAGCTTGGCGCAGCCGGTGAGAAGCAGAAGGCAGGCAAAAATTGCCGTGTATTTCATGGGATATGGTCCTCCGCCGCCGTTCTCGGCAGGCGGGGCAGGGGACTTTAGCGGGCGCCCGGGCCATCTTTGAGGAGGGCCTCGGCCTGCGCCAGGGATTCGGGCGCGCCGATCAGGTGCGCGACGTCGCCCGCCTCGAAGACGAAGTCGCCCCCCGGGATCGTGGTCCCCAGGCCTTCCCTGAACACCGAGACGACGGAGCTGCCGGTCCTGCGCGGCAGGTCGAGCTCGGCGAGGGACCGCGCGATGGCTTTGAAGCGCTCGCCGATGCGCAGCGGCTTGATCGAGGACAGCGCCTCCCACGACGGCAGGTTGAGCGTCGGGCTCTGGAGGGTCGAGGTCATCTCGGCAAAGGTATTGAGCTGCTGGCGGGCCTGGTGCATGTAGCGGCGGATGTCCTCGGACGCGACCCCGTAGACCTTGAGGGCGCGCGCGAGCAGCTCGACCGAGGTCTCGACCTCGGCGACCACCAAGTCGAGGAGCGGCTCGCGGTGCAGCGGCTCGAGGTCCCGGAGGTACTGTGCCCGGACGATGATCTGGACGTCGGGCCGGAGGCGCCGGACGGCGGCGATCACGGCCGGGACGATCTTGGCGCCGGAGACGGCGATGACCACCAGCCGCGCGTGCGCGAGGCCGGCGTGCTCCAGCACCTCGGCCCGCGTCGCGTCGCCGTAATGGATCGGAAGGCCTTCTTTTTTCAGCTCCTTCACGACCTCGTAGTTGAGCTCGATCACTTGAAAGGGGATCCCGAGCGCGCCCATCGCGGCCGACATGTTGCGGCCCGCGATCCCGAAGCCGATGATCACCGTCTGGCCGGTGGCCTTGTCGGCGGTGCGGACGGTGTCGCGCACGTCCTTGCCCTCGCGGGTCGAGGCGGCGGTCTTCCACGGGGCGAGGCGCTGGGAGAGGGCGATGCGGGGTGCCAGGCGGAAGAGGAATGGCGTCACCGCGATGGTGAGCACCGTGACGCTCAGGAACATCTGATTCTCGGCGCCCGTGAAGATGCCGAGGTCGACGCCTTTTTGGGCGAGGACGAAGGAGAATTCACCGATCTGCGCCGTGCTCAGCGCGACGATGCCCGCGATCGAGGCGGGCGCGCGGTTGGCGAGGCCGATGATGAAGGTGACGACGGTCTTGAGCACCAGGGCGCCGACGCCGAGGGCCAGGATCGCGCCGAGGTTGGCGGAGGCGAACTTGAGGTCGACGAGCATGCCGACCGAGGCGAAGAAGAGGCCGAGGAAATTGTCGCGGAGGGGGACGACGTCCGAGGTCACCTGCCGGCCGTACGGGCTCTCGGCGATCATCATGCCCGCCGCGAAGGCGCCGAGGCCGACCGAAAGGCCGCCGAGCTCGAAGAGGTAGGCGACCCCGAAGCAGAGGAACAGGATGCAGAAGAAGAAGACCTCGCGGCTCCGCGTGCGCACCACGCGGTCCAGCACGAAGGGGACGATGTAGCGGCCCGTCAACCAGAGGGCCCCGAAGAGGCCGAGGACCTTGGCGCCCGTGAGCGCGCCCGTGGCGAGCGACCAGGCCGCGATCTTTTCCCCGGCGAGGAGGGGGAGGGCGAGCATCATCGGGATGACCGCCAGGTCCTGGAAGAGCAGGATGCTGAGCGCGCTCTTACCGTACGGCGTCTCGACGTCGCGGGCGTCGTGGAGCAGCTTGATGACCAGCGCCGTCGAGCTCAGGGCGATCAGGCAGCCCGTGAAAAGCGCCTTGGGCAAGGGGAACCCCGCCAGCGCCTTCGCGGCCATCGCCCCGACCATGACCGTGAGGACGACTTGCAGGAGCCCGACCTTGAGGAATTCCCGCCGGAGATCCAGGAAGCGCCGGAACGGGAACTCCAGCCCGATGCTGAACATCAGGAAGATGACCGCCAGCTCGGCGAGCCGGTCGGCGTTGGGGAGCGACGACACCAGGCTCAGGCCGGAGGGGCCGACCAGCACGCCCGCCAGGATGAAGCCGACGACCGTCGGCAGGCGCACGTAGTGGCAGATCGTGGCGACCGCCGTCGCGGCGCCGAAGAGGATGATCAATTCGAGAAAGGATTGGGAGGCAAACATGGGGCTTAAGGTAACTTAGGTCGGCGCCCGAGACACCTGACAACTCGGTCCGACCTCAGCCGTGGAAGGGGCCTCCGTCCCGTCAGTACTGGAGCAAAAGGGTCTGGATGCGCTGGCGCGCCCTGGCGCCGTCGGGCGTCAGGCTGAAGCCCCTCGCCGTATCGCGCTCGACCAGGAAGCGCAGCGTCTTGCGGATCGCCCGCTTCGGCTCGCCCAGCGCGTCGAGGGCCTTCCAGTAGGCGGCCTTGTCGGCGGCGACCAGCGCGGGCGTCACCTCGCGCAGGGCGGTGAAATCCGGGCCGCGGCTGCGGCTTTTGTCGGTGAGCAGGGTCTCGCGGAGCGTCCCGAGCCACGCCTTGTACTGCGTGGCCATCGAGGGGCCCTCGGCCGAAGGCCCGATGATCACGCTATTGCCCGTGTCCAGGAACTCGCAGCGCGGGTCCGCGTTGATCGAGCCGACGACGATGTGGTCGCCGATGATCCAGACCTACGCGTGCAGCGACTCTTCCGTGATCACCTGCGTCGATGGGGACACGCTCGCGGACGGCTCGATCCCGATCTTCTCCCTAACCTTCAAGCGCGGCGTCGCGTATGAGACTTGGTCGGTCGCCTAGGTGCACCTTTTAGACCACGACAACTACATTTTCGGACGGATGGCCTTTCGCCTGGCGGGCAACCCTCGCGCCGCTCAAGCCGACGACGCCCTGAAGTTGCACTACCTGACGAGGACGGCGCAGCCGGACGAAAGTATCTTCGTCTTCGGGGAGGCGCTCGGGTCGCCGGACGTAAACGGGTACCTCGAAGTCAGCGCCCCCGTGTCCAGCTGGGCCCTCGGGAAGACGACCGTGAACGAATCCTGCGACTGAACTCGACTTTGGCGGTTTCGGAACGGCTCGTCCGGACCGACATGGACGGGGTCGAAACTCGTTTTCAGGCCTGTTTTATAGGGTGAGAGCGTCCGAAAGGCCCTTAGGCAACTTCCATGAACATCTTTTGAAGCGGGGATAAACGACATCCCCGGGTTCTGATGGTGTTGCGAAAACACGTTCTTACGCCGATTGTTCGAGCAATTTCAATGTCACGCTCCAAAAATGTCCAAATAAAACCGCCAAAGTCGAGTTGAGCGGGCGGTCCCGGCCCCATCAGCGCTTCTTCGCGAGCCCCGTCCGCTCCACCACGTAGGCCGCCGCCGCCAGCTGCCCGCGGCCGTCCGGGACCGCCTGCCCGGCGACGAGCGCCGCCCCGCCGTGCAAGAACAAGTCGCCCAGATACCCGAACACGCCCGAGCCGGGCGCCTCGCCGGTTTCAAGCATCCGCCGCATTTCGTCGCCGGGGGCGAGCGGGCGGACGTCGATCTGCATTTGACCCGCGCTCTTGGCGACGCACAGCGCGGTGAACGCATCGACGCGGAGCAAAAGCCGCGCCTCGCCGGCGTCCGGCAGGGCGGCGACGGTCCGCTCGACGAAGGCGCGCGTCACCGGCGGCAGCTCGGCCAGCGTCAGCTCGCGCCGCTCGCCGTCCGGGCCGCGCAGGCCGACGAGCTCGGCCGCGATGACGCTGGCGTCG
>JAYVWD010000172.1:0-9646 GCA_043786345.1 Pseudomonadota bacterium | reverse complement strand
CGGTCAGCATGGGGCTCCTCATCGCCCTCGTCCTCCTCCACGCCTTGCTCGCTTATGTCTTTCATCCCGTTGGCTTGCCGCCGATCGCCGAGATGGCCGAGGTCTGGCTCATCCTGTCCGCCGTGGCGCTCGGCACGATGCTCTACCAGAAGCTCCCGACCGACTTCGTCGCGCGCGGCATCAACGCCTTCGGCGCCGCCAGCATGATCATCACCGCCTGGGCCGTCGTCACCGCGGCGCTCCAGGCCGACCTGGAGTGCCAGCGCTTCGCCTACGGCCTGATCGAGATCCTGCTGATCGTCGTCTACATGCTCTTCCGGTTCCGGCCCTTTTACGCCGGATTCACCGGGATGACGCTGACCGCCCTCTACCTCTTCACCGTGAAGCTTGAGGGCGTGTACGAGCACGACCGCCTCGTACAGGTCGCCGGCTACCTCTGCGCCATGAACATGGTCGGGATGGTCGTCGCCTTCCTGGTCGAGCGCCAGGAGCGCCAGATCTTCCAGACCGTCAAGGACGTGGAGCGGGAGCGGGCGCGCGCCGACGGCATCCTGCGGAACATCCTGCCGGAGGCCATCAGCGACAAGCTCAAGGGCGACCAGGGCGACGAGGACGACGTGGTCGCCGAGGCGCACGCCGAGGTGACGATCCTGCACGCCGACTTGGTCGGCTTCACGGCGCTCGCCGCCGAGCTGCCGCCGGCCGAGCTGGTCGCGGTGCTCGACACGCTCTTTTCCGAGTTCGACCGCATCATGGCCCGGCACGACGTCGAGAAGGTGAAGACCGAAGGCGACGCCTATATCGCGGCGGCCGGCGTGCCGCTCCCGATGCACCACCACGCCCTGCGCGCGGCGGCGGCGGCGCTCGACATGGTCGAGGCGGTGCGGGCCTTCGCGGACAAACGCGGGATCGCGCTCGGCGTGCGCATCGGCATCGACACTGGCGCCGTGGTGGCCGGGGTCATCGGTAAACAAAAGCCAGTTTATGACCTGTGGGGCGCGCCGGTCGCCGGCGCGGCGCGGATCGAGCCGGCGGCCGAGCCGGGCACCGTGCTCGTGAGCGCGGCGACGGGCGAGCGCCTGGAGGGCTACCTGCCGCTCGTCCCCGGGCCGGCCTTGCGGCTCGAGAGCGGGCGGGAGATCCGGACCTTCGCGCTCTCCTCGCGGGCGGCGGCCGCCCCCCCTCGCGCGGCCTGATGACAAGCCCGGGCGATTTGGTATAGTCGCGGGCATGTACCTTACCTTAAAGGCGCTCGCCGCCGTCCTCGGGCGCCTCGAGCCCGGCGCCGCCACGGTCCTCGCCCAGGCCCTCACCTGGCTGCTCTTCGACGGGTTTCGCCTGCGGCGCGGGCTCATGCTGCGCAACCTCGAGATCGCGTTTCCGGAGAAAAGCCGGGCGGAGCGCACCCGGATCGCGCGCCTTTCGGTCCAGGCCTTCGTCATGACGGCGTTCGAGCTCTTCCGAAGCCAGCGCCACGACATCGCGGGGCACATCGAGCTGCGCGGCGCCGAGCACGCGCGGAAGGCGCTCGCCGCGGGCCGCGGGGTTTACGTCCTTTGCTTTCACCTGGGCAACTGGGAGGCGATGGGGGCCAAGTGCACGCGCGTCCTGGCGCCCGCCTATGTCCTGGTGAAGAAGGTCGGCTACGGCGGCGTCGACCGGTTCGTGAGCGAGATGCGCGCCCACAACGGCTTCCTCATGGTGAAGCGGCAGAAAAAGGGTGACGGCTTCACCGCGATCAAGGACATCCTGACGCGCAACGAGATCGTCGGCTTCGTCATGGACCAGGCGCGCCCGGGCGAGCCGAAGCTGCCCTTCTTCGGCAAGCCGGCCAAGACCAATACGAGCTTCGCCGCGATCTGGCGCCGGCAGCCGGCCCCGATCGTCCCGGCGTTCATCCGGCGCACGAAGCTCGGCGAGCACGTCCTCGAGTTCTTCCCCGAAGTCGTGCCCGTCGTGACCGAGGACGCCGGCGGCGACGTGCTCCGGCATTCGGCGGCGTTCAACGCGGTGGTCGAGGCGCACGTGCGGAACTACCCCGAGCAATACTTCTGGATGCACAACCGGTGGAAGTGACGGGCCTCAGCCCTTGGGGTCCCAAGCGTCGATACCGACCTGGGCCCGCTTCTGAAAGGCGGCGAGCCAGGACGCAGCAGGCTCAGGGTTGAGGCGAGGACGGTGCGTTTCATGGTGCCTGGGATTCTGCAACGTGGATGCCACGACGCCATCATCATTATAATCAATGAAATCAGGGAAATATAGGCCAGGGGCAGCGCGTAACCCGTCGATTTCATGGACGGAGCGGGGCGATCCTGGCAAGCTCGAAGTCCATGGCGCTTTCCCTCTTCGTGACCGACATCGACAACACCCTCTTCGACTGGGTGCGGTACTACGTGCACGCGTTTTCGGGACTGCTGCGCGAGGTCGAGGCGATCATCGGCGTGCCGTACGCGCAGCTCGCCGAGGAGGCGAAGGACGTCTTCGTCCGCCACGGCTCGATCGAGTACCCGTTCGTCGTCCAGGAGCTCCCTTCGGTAACCGCCCACTTCGGCGACGACATCGACGCCATGCTCGCCCAGGCCGTGCGGCCGTCGCGGCAGGCGTTCAACGCCGGCGCCGAGACTTACCTCAAGCCTTACGACGGCGTGCCCGAGGCGCTCGCCGCCTTCCGCGCCGAGCATCCCGGCGTCCCGCTCGTCGCGCTCACCGACGCGCCGCGCTACGTCGCCATGTGGAAGCTCAACAAGCTCGGCATTTTGCCGCTGTTCGACGCGGTGTATGGCCTGCCCGACCCGCGGATCCCGACGAGCACCGAGCACGGGCGCGTCAAGGTCGACCCCGAGATCCTGCTCAAACACTTGCAGCAGAACAACTTCGGGTTCACCGGCCGGATCCGCATCCTGCCCGACGACTACGAGAAGCCGGGGACCAAGGGCCTCAAGACGGTGCTGATGGATTACGAGATGGACGAGGACCCGGTGCACCGCGCCAGCGTCGTCTGGGTCGGCGACAACCAGCGGAAGGACGTCGGCCTCGGCAAGCGCCTCGGCGTGCGCACGGCCTGGGCCTCCTACGGGAAGCCCGATCCGACGCTGCTGGCCCGCCTGATCGAGTTCAGCCCGCCGCAAAACATCCATAAAAACGCGGCGCTCAGCTCGAGCGAGCAGGAAACCGCGCGGCCGGACTACACCCTCGCGGTGTTCGCCGACATTCTGGACTGCCTCAAGGGCGAGTGACGAGCGCCGGCGGTCAGGTCAGTTCAAAAACTCGTGCTCCGGCGGGAACAGCTGGCGCGGATTGGCCCCGGCGATCCCCATCGACCGCTCCCAGAGCTCGTTCCAGGGGGTGTCGAACACCAGGTCGTTCGTCGCCTGGACCTTGAGCCAGGCGCCCTGAAAGATCTCGTCCTCGAGCTGACCGGCGCCCCAGCCCGCGTATCCGACCAGAAACCGGAAGGGGTAGAGAAAATGCGCCGTGGCTTCCTCGGGCTCGCCGACGACGTGCAGGTGCGGGCCGCCATGGGCGGCGTTCGCCGCCTTGCGCACGAGCCGGGCCAGGAGCGCCTCGGAGCCGCTGACGGCGACCGCCGTCGTGCCGACGCCGTGGGTTTCGGCGGCGCCTCCGGTCGGCGGGCCGGCGGGGATCCCGGGCTTTGGCGTCAGGATCAACCCCGCGCGCGCGTCGACCGGCCCGCCGTACCAGGCCGGGAGCGTCACCGGGATCGGCTGCTCCGGGAGTTTGACGAGGTCGGCCAGTCCTGCCGAGAGCGGGCGATTGAGGACGAAGCCCATCGCCCCTTCGGCCTTGTGGTCGACGATGAGGACGACCGACTGGCGGAAGTTGGGATCGCTGAGGAGCGGCGTCGCGATCAGGAGCCACGGCAAGTCGATCTTTTGACCGTCGGTACGCTTGGATCGTTCGCGAGAGCTCATGTCTGACACCTGTCAGGAATTGTCAGCGCGGCCCACCCAGGTTAAGTGTACGCCGTGCAAAAGGATCCGTCGCCAAAATTCACCAGAGTCCCAAGTCGCAAGATGCTTGTGGCCCGCCTGCTTTTTAGGCAGAATGACTTTAACACACGCTGGTTTAGATGCCGATGAAAACGACCCACACCGAGGATCGCATGCGGACCATTCGTACCGCGACATTGCTCGCGGCACTGACGGCCGGCGCCACCGTCGCCTCTGAGGCATGGGCGCACAGCCTCAAGCAGAAGGTCGGGGGCTACGCCGACAACGACGGCCTCGCACGCCAACGCGTCGGCCTCGACGCCGTCGTCGACGGCGGCATGGGCGAGGCGCTCACCGGCTCGAGCTACACGCTTTCCGCGACCCGCGACGCCTACACGGACGAGCGGGGCGGCGCGAACGAATACGAAAAACAGGTCTACGGCAGCGGCCACCGCCTCAACCGCGCGCTCACCGTCGGCGCCGTCCAGACCTGGGACCGCGTCGTCGAAACGCACGCCCTGGTGTCCGGCGCCACGGACGACTTCGTGAAATCCCGCACCTGGTCGGCGGGCTTCAGCAGCTGGCTTCGCCACGAGACCGTGAAGGTCGGGGTCGACCTGTCGCGCACGGTCGTGGACCAGCCAGTTTACCGGATTCTCGACTTCGACTCGCGGGAGATCGGCAATCCGGCCCTGATGTCGTCGACCGGCACGACGCTCACGGTCCGGCACCTCGCGACCTCGCGCACCGTAATGGACTACTCCCTGGGCTACATCGAGGCGGCAAATCGGCCCGCCACCCGCACGGCGACCGTCGCCGGCCGGCAGTTCTTCCCCGGCTTAGGCGGCGCGGCCAACCTCACCGTCGCCCGCGGCATCAACCGCGGCAACTTGGCCACGGACACGACCTACGGCCAGGTGGATGCCTGGCAGGCCGAGACCGGCTGGGCGCAAAATCTGTGGGCAGGCGCGCTCGCGAAGCTCGGTTACCGCTACTACAAAGAGGGCGAGACGACCCGCGCCTACAGCGATGAGAAGGTGTTCGGATCCGACACGATGAGCTTCGGGCTGAGCCAGGAGTTCAAGCCCCACGGCGCGCGTCAGGTGCCGATCACCGTCGAATGCGCCGCGGCGCGTTACCTTACCAACATCGGCGTCGCCGCGCGCTCGTTCGAGGCGGGGCTGACGGCCAGATTCTGACCGGGACCGAGGAGTTTCTGATCTTTTGGGGGGAACACATCCATGCGTATGATCGCGCTCACGCTTCTCACGGCGGCGCTGGCCAGTGGCTGCGCCGTCCTCAAGCCTTATGAGAAAGAATACCTGCTCAACCCCGCCATGGACGACGACCGCCTGTCATCGGTCGAGGCGAGCCTGATGACCTCGGCGACGGCCGCGTACGAGAAGCTCGGCAAGAGCGGCTCTGGCGCCGGCGGCGGCTCGGCCTGCCCCACGTGCGGGGGGTGATCAGCGATGAAAACCCGCCTTTTTCCGGCCCTTTTCCTCGCCGCCGCGGCCGCACTCGGCGGCTGCGCCTCGAAGCTCCGGCGTGACCTCACCAACAACGCCCCCGACGGCGCCGCGGCCGAGGAGGTCCTCGACCCGAGCGCCGTGAGCTTCACGGACTTCGACTCGGGCGCCGTGATCAACCTCAAGCAGTACATGGAGGCGGACAACCGCGACTTCCTGCTGCTCACCTTCGGCTCGAAGGGCTGCGCGGCGTGCAACCGCAAGGCCGATCACCTCGTGCACGAGGTGATCGGGCAGCACCCGCTCTTCCTCACCGAGGCGGGGAGGAAGTTCGAGATCATCGGCGTCAACACCGACTCCGAGCCGGCGAAGCGCCTGCAGACCTACCTCTTGTCCTATCCGTTCATCCGTTGGAGCGATCCGGCGGGGCTCGTGATGCTCGACCACTTCATGCCGGCGGGCCGGAAGTTCAGCGTGCCGCTGACCGTCATGGTGAGCCGGACGGGCATCGCCTGGCGCGTCCTCCCCGACGAGCAGGTCTCGGTCGAGGAGCTGATGGCGCGGGTCGAGGTTACGCTCGGGCTGCGCACGGACGGGCCGACGACGGGCACCGGCGGCGCGACCGGGGGCGAGGCGGGCGGCGCGACCGGTGGGGACACCGGCAGTACGACGGGCGGCGACACCGGCGGCGCGACCGGCGGGGACACGGGCGGCGCGACCGGCGGCGATACCGGCGGCACGACCGGCGGCACGACCGGCGGCGATACCGGCGGCACGACCGGACCGGCGGCGACGGACCTCGCGGTGCCGGCGCCAGGGCGCCTCAATCTCGTCAAGGTCACCGACTGTGGCGGCGCCGAGAAGAGCCTCGCCGAGGCCTTGGGCGACGTAGACTTCAGGTTCGTCGCCGTCGTCCGCGGGGATTGCGGCGCGGCGTGCGACGCGCAGCTCGCGGCGCTTTCCTCCGCTCGCGCGGCCTGCCTCGCGGCCGGCAGGACCTGCGGCGTCGCGGCCCTCTTCCCGGAGGGCCCGAAGGCGGCCCCGTGCGCCAAAGGTTTCGCCTACAAAGGCGGCGAATCCTTCGCTCAGGTTTTCGAGTCGTTCTTTGATTGGAATCACCCTACGGCCTTCGACGCCGACCACGTCCTGACGCTTCCGGTGGCGACGGAGCCCTGGCTTCTCGGCTTCGCCAAAGACGGCACGCTCGTCTACGGCTCCGAAGGCGCGGTCGCCGAGACGGCCGTGGCCGCGGCGCTCGCCGCGCCTGGCTTCGGCGCGCCGGCGCGCGGTCCGGATTTCCCCTTTCAGGCGAGCGAAGGAGCGGTCGGGTTCAGCGACCTTCGCACGAAGGCGCGGTATACGGTCGTCACGGCGGGCGGCTATCTGCCGCCGCCCTGCGGCAGCTGCATCGAGGAGCTCAAGCGTTGGAGCGAGCCTGGTCAACTCTTTGATTTTTGTGACCATAGTGCCGGTGGTTGCCAGGTTTTCGCGGTTTCGCGCGATTACCGTCCGGGCGAGCAGACGCCGGCGGCCTTCCTCGACTTCGTGATGCATGGCCCGGCGACCGGCACATGGCACGGTCTGGACGGGCTCGGGCTCGCGCGCGTGCGCCTCCTCATCGATCCGAAAATCTGGTCGGACGCGACCGACGAGGAATTCTATGGGAGTTATCACGAAGGTTATCTGACGGCCAAATTCCCGCTGTCGCGGGCCGAGGCCAACAACCCGCGGACGGTCATCTACGACCGCGAGGGTAAACTGTTGAGCGTTTTCTCCAGCACCTCAAATGCGGGCGACGACCCCGTTTTCGCGAAAGTTAAGCAGCTTCTCGACCGATAAGGTAAAAAGGACTTCAGACCAACGACGCCATGGGGGGACACATGCTAGGACGTTGGATCGTCGCGGGATCGCTCGCGCTCGGTGTTTGGGGCGGGGCGGAGGCCAAGGCCGTGGTCGTGGGCGACGCGCTGACCGGCATCAGCCTCAAGCCATTTCAGGGCCAGGACCTGAAGAGCGAGGCCTTTGGCGGGAAGATCACCCTGGTGAACTTCTGGGCCACCTGGTGCGCCGCCTGCAAGGTGGAGCTCCTCGAGATGGAGGAGAAGCTCGCCGCCAAGTTCGGCGACGCCAACTTCCAGATCGCCTTCGTCGCCCTCGATAAAGAACCGGCCAAGGCCGCCGAGTGGTTTCGCTCGCACCTCAAGGCCCCGGCCAAGATGTTGCCCCACCTCTATGTCGACGCGGCCTTCGAGCTCGCCGACAAGCTCGGGGTCGACTCGTTTCCGATGACGATCATCATCGGGCGGGACGGCAGGGTGGCGCACGTCCAAAAGGGCTTCAAGGAAGGCCAGGGCTCCACCGACAAGCTGGTGAAGCTCTCGGAAGACCTGCTCAAATCGGCCCACTGAGCCTCGCGGCGACCCATCACTCGGTCATGCAGCTCGCCACGTAGGCCTTCTTGGCCGCGTCGGTGGTCGGCACGGCCGGGGCGACGTCGGTGAATTTCTGAAAGCAAACGCTCACGACCTTGCCCTGAGCGCTGAACTTGCAGTCATTGGCCGGCGCCTTGGCGTTCTTGTAGAAGAACTGCGCGATGATCTTGAGGCCGTCGTTGCTCGCGCCGCAGCCGATGAGCTTGCCGCCGTTGCTCCTCTCTTTGTCGAGGGGCGCCGTCGCGAGCTCGATGTCGGTCAGATTCGTCGTAAGGGTCGCGAAGTCGCACGTCCAAAGGGCTTTGCCCATGGTCGTGCAGGCGTCGGCGTCGTAGTTAAAGACCTTGTCCTGCGTCAGGCAGGCCTTGATCTTCTCGGGGAACTCCAGGGCCGCGAAGTCCTTATTCGGATCGCAGTCGACCGCGAGGGTCGAGGTACCCGGCCCCGTGGCGAGGATGCTGGGGTTCGGGTCGACCGGCGGGTTGGTCACCGGCGGATTGGTCGCAGGCGGCGGCGTCACCTTCACCGGCGCCTTGGGGGCCGTGTAGGTCGGCGCGGCCTGCTTGGCGTCGGTGCACGCGCCGAGCCCGAGGCTCAGCGTGAGGGCGACGGCGACGGGCGTCAGAACGGACGAAGGCGGCTTTTTCATGCCGTCTCTATCGGCATTTTGCCGGAAAATCTTGAAGGAGTTCTTTGCGGCGTGTTTACCCGTTGACGCGGCTGGGTATTTCGCTACTCTTTTGGGAGTTCACCATCAACTTTGCCATTCGGAGGCTTGAAAGCCCATGAGGTTTGCGGCTCACCGCTCCCCCGTCGCCGTGCTGTTGGGTCTCGCCATGGTCGCGGCCGGCTGCCGCACCGCGGCGGTCCGGGACAGCTCGAGCGTCAAAAGCGTCGTCGTCAATGACGATACCCCCGGCATGAAGCCATCCGGCTCGGAGGTCTTCTTCTCCGAAGGCGACACCGTGTTCCGTTTTCGCTGCACACCCGAGCAGCTCCTGACCATCGCCGACACCGAGTCGCTCGACGACGCCAAGGTCGTGCGCGCGAAGTGCTCGGAAAGCGCGGCGCGCTCGGGCACCGGGCCGACGACGGCCGCCTTCGGCGCGGCCCTGTCGAAGGCCTACCTGACCTTCGTCGACGACACCGAGCTCACCGAGCAGGAGCGGACGGTCCTCCAGAATCTGGTCGACCACCTCCCGGCCGACGGCAAGAAGAACCCGCTGACGGTGGACACCCACCAGCAGGCGGCCATCAACAACATCCAGGCGCGCTTCGCCGGCCTCTTCGACCAGGCCTTCGACGGCGACGCCCCGGCGGCGCGCCCCGAGACCGACACGACGGGCGCCGCCGAAACCGGCCTCCGGCTCGCCGGTAACGGCCCGGTCATCATCGGGACCGTCCAGTTCAAGCCGAACTTCCAGATCGGCGTCCCTACGAACTTCAACGTCGCCTCCCAGCCGAACATCAACCAGGCGATCGATACGATCCGGCTCGGCCTCGGCCAGCTCAACGGCGGCAATTGCGCCGCGCAGCTCCTCGGCCTGGCCGAGGTCTGGGCCTTCGGCGGACCGGGCGGCACCCACAAGGTCGCCGTCTCGCCGCATCCGCTCAAGCCGGGCGCCTGGTCCATCAACAACGGCCAGCCGATCGGCGTGGCCGGCGTCGTCGTGACGCTTCTGCGTCCGGGCATCGCGGGCCTGCTGCAAACGTGCCGGCTCCAGGTGCAGGGCGAGTCCTCGGGCTTCAACCCGCCGCCGCCGCCGAACCCGCCGCCGCCGAACCCGCCGCCGCC
>JAYVWD010000171.1:0-2862 GCA_043786345.1 Pseudomonadota bacterium | reverse complement strand
GCCGTGGCCGCGCAGACCGCGAGGATGTGCGCGATCTTCGCCTTCATCGTGCGCGCGTCGCCGGTCCGCAGCTGGACGAGCGAGGAGCAGAACTCCTGGTCGAGGTCCCCGCCGATGCGCGGCGGATCCGACAGGCCGAGCTCCTCGAGGCAGCGGGCCAGGGCGATCGCCTTCGCCTGGTAGGGGAGCCATCGGAAAAAGAAGGGAAGCTGACCGCTTTGGCGCGGTGCTGATCGCGCCCGGCGCGGTTTCCGCGGCGCTTTCACGCGCGGCGTCCGCCGCGGATGCCGAGGGTCCCACGGCCGGCTTCGCCACGCTCGAGCCGATCGGCTACGCCGACGACCCGCTGCCGTCCCGCGACGCCGAGGCTCCCACCTACACGTGAAGGACGGGCGATTTTGCGGCACGCCAGCCGCAGAGCGAGGGCGCTTCGATCAGAGCAACTAGCTATTTTTATAGCTATATTTAGGGCTCCAGACACCCGCCCGGGGGCGCCTCCCCGGTGCCCCAGCCTGGTCCTTTGGAAAAATCAAAAAAATCAATCTCCTCCGCCGCTATCTCGCGGCGTTAAAGGAACCGCCCTCCAATGCCGATGAGGTCAGCGTAAACTAGAGAACGATCACCAATTAGGACGAAAGGAGACGCAAGCATGCGAAGGTGGCGACAGTCGGGCACGGCCCTACTGTTCGGACTAGCCGTCGCCACGGCCGGAGGCTGCAAGCCGCCAGGAAGAGGTTCGGTTTCAGAGGTAAAGACCCTTGACAACTTCGCCGCCGGGAGTCGTGTCCGCACGAACTCCTGCGAGACGCAGAGTCCCGTCAATGGGCCGATTTTCCTCGAGAACCGCATCTGGATGGGCGGAAAGCGGGTGTTCCGGCCGGGGTATACGCCGAAACCGAACGAGAGTGGCCGAAGGTACGAAGACCTTTCGGCCGGCGAGCAACTGAACTACGACACGGCCAAGCGCTCGATCGAGACGGTCGGGAAGCCGACCCAGATCGCGATGCTGTCGATGGGCGCGATCGTGGACATCATTTCGCGCGACGAGGTCCTGAAGCGCTGCACGACGGCCCTCCGCGCCGAAGGCGCCGAAAAGACCGGGTCGACGGAGCTCGAATATGTCACGGCCTGCGTGACGTTCGAGAAGGTCAAGGGCGGCTCGCGGCTGTCCGTCAACCTCATCGCGGACGCGAAGGAGATCGCGCACGCGACCACCCGGACGATCGCGTCCTTCCCGGTGCAGCTCTTCCCGCGCATGGCAGGCGCGGATCCGGAGATGCAGGCGGCGGGCGGGGTTTACCAGCTCACGCAAGGCGAGGCGACCGAGATCGCCATGGTCAAGGAGCAGGTCGCCGTCCGCTTCTGGTGGGACATGGCGAAATCGACGTTGTTCTCGCTCTCTTCGATGGAGGGGGTCCTCGGGACCGGCTCCGCGCAGACGATCGCGGCCAACGTCAGCAACCTGGAAAACCGGCATGTGACGGTCGACCAGGCGAAGCTCGACGACGTTCTGAAGGGCGTCTCGTTCATCTACAAGAACGAGCAGCTCGGACCGGACGGCTTGACCAGCGAGATGCGGGCCACGCGCTTCCGGCGGGCGGTCGATCTCGTGAGCACCGAGCTCTACGACAGCCTCAAGTGCCACCCGTTCGGGGCTTACCCGTCCGACGACGACGTTGCCCAGCTCAATGCGGGCAAGATCTCGCGCGACGAGTTCATCAAGAACGTGGACAACACCCGGCGCGTCGTGGACGTGTTCTTCCCGAACACGGCCAAGATTTACGGCCAATTCATGGAAAAGCTCGAGCAGGTCTCCCTCGCGATGGCCAAGCAGAGCGATTACAGCGAATACCTCGACGCCGGTGCGGGCCTCGCCCTCGCCGACACGGGCGGCCTGTTGGAAGCGTTGTTCGGCGCCAGCGCCGGCAATGCCGGTCAGACACAGGCGGTCGCGCCGGTCGCCGAGACCGGGAACCGTTCCAAGGCGCCCGTGGCCGCGGTCAAAAAGCCACCGGCACAAGGCGCGGGCCTCGGGGCTCTGCTCGCGATGGCGATGCAGGGCGGCAAGAACGCGCCCAAGTCTCCGGATACGATCAATCCGAAGCCGAAGCAAGGCAAACAAGGTGATGTGAGCGACAATGGTGCTTGACGCAATTCGTCTTGAGTCCCTCAAGACGGGCAAAGTTGATGATGTGGTTCGCAGGGTGGAGCGCCGAGCTGATGAAATTTCAGCGCGAGCTCCTCCGGTGACTCCGGCGGCTTCGATCAAGGGGCGTAAAGTTTCGACGAGTTTCGTCGGAAGCTAACGCTTCGCCACCGGCTATCATTGGGCTTTGCCTGTTACCCCGCGCGTGCCGCGGGGCTGAAAAAGGAAAAGGGTGGTCTCTTGGACCACCCTTTTTCTATTGTGGCGCTCGGGGCCGCACCGACGCCCGCAACCGCGACGTAAGCTTCGGTGATTCGAGCGCCGAAGAAGTCACCCACCGGGTCGCCCTCGTTGGTCGTCGCGGTGACGGTCCGCCGCCGTTCGGAACCGGCGAGGAAGTTGAGCAGGAAGTTGGTGCGGCGGACCCGGCCGCGCTCCTTTATTGGTTAGCCAGTAGCCCGATCGAAGGGGTCTCCTCTTCCAAGCTCGCCCCCTTTACCCTTAATAGCCGCGCCGGCGGCCGCGGATTGCGACCGCGTCGAACGCAAGCTGCCGGCCGGTGGGACGGCTCACTTCGTGCTCGTGTCGCTCGACGGCTCCCACGACACCCCGGAATCGCTGCCCGCGTTCGCGAAGCTGCACGAGCTCCCGCCACGGACTTGGACCCTGCTCACTGGGAAGGACGACGACGTCCGCGATTTGGCCGCGGTGTTGGG
>JAYVWD010000170.1:0-6461 GCA_043786345.1 Pseudomonadota bacterium | reverse complement strand
TGAGCTTGGCCAGGGCCTGCGGCGTCGTGTCGGGGCGCGGGCCCTCGTCGGTCGCGAAGATCTGGGCGTCGATTTTCGCCCCGCCGTCCGGGCCGGGAGCACGGAACTCGACCGGGACCGGCGCGATCTCGTCGCGGAAGAGGCCCTTCTCGATGGCCTGGGACGCCTTGACGTGGGACTCATACGAGAACTGGTCCTGCATCTCGCGCGAGATCTTGTACTCGCTCGCGACGTTCTCGGCCGTCATGCCCATGCCGAGGTAGAAGTCCGGGTGCGTGTCCATCACGGTCCGGCTGCCGACGACCTTGTGGCCCATCATCGGGATCATGGTCATCGACTCGGTGCCGCCCGCGAGGACGCATTCGGCCTCGCCGGCCTTGACCATGCTGGCCGCCATCGCGATCGTTTGGATGCCCGACGAGCAGAAGCGGTTGACGGTGACGCCCGGGACCGACTCCGGCAGCCCGGCGAGGAGGAGGGCGAAGCGCGCGACGTTCATGCCCTGCTCGGCCTCGGGCATGGCGCAGCCGACGATGACGTCCTCGATCAGCATCGGGTCGATGCCGCTCTGCTTGACGACGGCGCGGATGACGTCGGCGCACAGGTCGTCGGGACGCTTGGTGCGGAGGCTCCCGCGGAAGGCCTTGCCGACGGCGGAGCGCAACGGGGAGACGATATAGGCAGCTTTCATGCTGTTTTCCTTCCGTGGTGTCTTAAAGGCCTTAGACTCTCTTGAGGACTCGGGGTCAGTTGCGCAGCGGCTTGCCGTTCTTGAGCATGAACTCGATGCGCTCGGCGGTCTTCTTCTCTTTGCAGAGCTCGAGGAACGTGCGGCGCTCTAAGTCCAGGAACCATTGCTCGCCGACCAGGGTGCCGGCGTCGACCTCGCCGCCGCAGAGGATCGTCGCGACCTTTTCGCCGACCATCGCGTCATAGGGCGAGATCTGGCGGCCCTCGACCATATTGTAGAGCATCATCTTGAAGGTCTGGACACCGGCGTCGCCGACGACCTTGATGCCGGCGGCCGGCGTGCGCGGCACGAAGCCCTGGCGCGCGAGCGCCAGGCCGAGCTGCTTCGCCTTCTCGATCTGGTGCTCCTTCGAGAGCGATACCGACGTCGCCTGAGGGAAGAGGCCCATGTCGACCGCCTCCTGGCCCGAGCTCGAAGTGCGGCCCATGCCGATGAGCAGAAAGGCGCGCTGCAGGAACGGCATCGGATCCGCCCGCTCGGCGTAGTTCATGAGCTCGTAGGCGCGGAGCGCGAGCTCCTTCGTGCCGCCGCCCGCCGGGACCAGGCCGACGCCCGCCTCGACCAGGCCCGCATAGGTCTCGCCCGCCGCGAGGCGGTGGCTCGTGTGGAGCGCGACCTCGCAGCCGCCGCCGAGGGTCAGGCCCGCGGGGCAGGAGATGGTGGGGAAGGGGGCGAACTTGACGAGCTGGAGCGCGCCCTGGAATTCGCGCAGGAGCCGCTCGATGTCGCCGAACTTGTTGGTCGCGATCGCCTCGGCGATCAGCTTCAGGTTCGCGCCGGCCGAGAAGTTGGGCGCCTCGTTGCCGATGATCAGCGTGTCGAAGGACTGCTGCACCTTCGCGACGCTCTTCATCGTCATCTCGATGATGTCGAAGTCGATCGCGTTCATCTTCGAGTGGAAGACGAGGCAAGCGGCGCCGTCGCCCAGGTCGACGAGCGAGGCCGACTTGTTCGACAGGACGACGCGCTTGTCGTCTTTCGTCTCGCGCTGCGGGAGGTTATGGAGGTGCGCCGGCTGCGGCAGCGGCTCGAGCTTGCCCGTCGTGACGTTGAGCTGCTTGCCCGGCGCGTAGAACTGGAGGCCCTTCTTCGCCCACTTCGGCAGGGGTACGTCTTCCTTCTGCATGCGGTCGAGGACCTCGTCTACCCCAAGTGCCTGCCAGAGGGCGAACGGGCCGGTTTCCCAGTTGAAGCCCCAACAGAGGGCGTCGTCGACCGGCTTCGGCAAGCCGCCGGCGATCTCTTCCAAGAGAACCGAGGCATAGCTCAGCACGTCGCGAACGGCGCGCCAGGCCATCGTCGCGCCCTCGTCCTTTTGGGCGAAGATGAGCTTGAGGCGCTTGACGGTGTCGCGCTCTTTGGCCGCGTCGGCCTCCCAGGGGAAGGTCTGGACGTCCTGCGGGACGTAGGTCTTCGACTCGGGGCGGTAGGCCAGGATCACGGTCTGCCCCTTGGCGTCCTTGTCCTTCTTGTAGGCGCCGACGGAGTTCGTCTTCTGGCCGAGGGCGCCGGCTTTCACCAGGTCCAAGATCCATTGTGGCATCACGAACCAGGGGCGGTACGGGTCGGCGGGCGCGCGGTCATAGGTATTTTTGGCGACGGCGGCGAACGTGTCGAGGCCGACGACGTCCATGGTGCGGAGCGTCGCGGACTTGGCGCGCCCGATCAGCGGGCCTGTGAGGTTGTCCACGGTTTCGACGTTGAGCTTGAGCTCGGCCATGTGCCGGAGCGTCGCCTGCGTCGCGAACACGCCGATCCGGTTGGCGATGAAGTTGACGGTGTCCCGGGCGTGAACGATGCCCTTGCCTAGGCGCTCTTCCGTCCAGGAGTTGAGCTCGTTCATGAGCTTCATGTCCGTGCTCTGGTGCGGGATGACCTCGAGCAGGCGCATGTAGCGCGGCGGGTTGAAGAAGTGGGTGCCGAAGAAGCGCGTCTGGTATTCGGCCGGCAGGTCCTTGGCGATGTCGCCCAAGCTGATGCCCGAGGTGTTGGTCGTGACCGGCACGTGCGGGCGGGCGTATTCCGCGATCTTCTTATGAAGGCTCTGCTTGATGTCGAGGCGCTCGATGACGGCCTCGATGATCCAGTCGCAGTCGGCGAGGACGGCCATATCGTCCTCGAAGTTGCCCGGAATGATCCCGAGGAGCACGCCCGGCGTCATGAGCGGGGAGGGCTTCAGGGTCTTCAGGTTCTCGACGGCCATGATGGCGCGCGCGGACCTCCAGTTCTTACCCAGAATTTTCGCCGCGTTCTTAGCGTCGGGATCTTTTGGGGCCGGCGGCTCGCTGGAGGCGAGGTCGAGCAGGTGCGTGCGCACGCCCGCGGCCGCAAGGTGGGCGGCGATTTGGGCGCCCATCACGCCAGCACCCAGCACCGCGGCCCGTCTGATCTTCAGCGTCATCGGAAACTCCTTCAGCTCGAAAGGCAAATGCGCGTTTTTAGGCGAACGTGTGGTTCTTGATCCGCTTGAGCACGCCGTCGGGCGTGAAGCCGTACAAGGCGGCGAGGACCTCGGCCGGGGCGCTGGCGCCGTAGTGGTCGAGGCCGATGACGAGGCCCTTGGCTCCGGCGTACTTGTGCCAGCCGAGCGTGGTGCCCGCCTCGATCGTGACGCGTTTGACGACTGAAGGCGGCATGACCCCGTCCTTGTATTCCTGCGTCTGCTCTTCGAAGAGCTCCCAGCAGGGCATCGATACGACTCGGATTCGTTGGGCCTTGAGTTTATCAGCAACGGCGAGGGCAAGCGATACCTCGCTCCCCGTCGCGATGAACAACAGCTCGGGGTCCTTGACGTCGTTGACGGCGTAGGCGCCCTTTGCGGCCAAGGCCACACGATCACTGGGGATATCTAGGAGCGGCACCTTCTGGCGGGTGAGGCAGATGGCGCTCGGCTGCGTCATGTCGATCGCTTTGCGCATCAGGATCTCGGTCTCCTGCGGATCCGCGGGGCGCATCAGGTAGAGGGCGGGGATCGCGCGCAGCGCCATCACCTGCTCGACCGGCTGGTGCGTCGGGCCGTCCTCGCCGAGGTAGAACGAGTCGTGGGTGAACTCGTGGATCACGCGGCAGCGCTGGATCGCGCCGAGGCGCAAGGCCGGGCGCGAGTAGTCGGCGAAGGAGAGGAACGTCGCGTCGAACGGGACGAGGCCGCCATGCAACGCCATGCCGTTGCAGAACGCCGACATCGGGAACTCGCGCACGCCGAAGTTCATGTTGCGGCCCTTGCGGTTTTCCGCGTCGAAGTCGCCGACCACCTTCGCGAAGGCGCCCGTCATGTTCGAGGGCTCGAGGTCGGCCGAGCCGCCGAAGAGGTTCGGGAGCTCCGGGGCCCACTGCTTGATGATGTCGCCGAAGGCGTCGCGCGTCGCGATCGTCTTGCCGTGCCAGTCCATCTTGCTCAGGCGCTGGGCGTCGGGCGCGTCGAAGTAGGCCTTGAACGTCTTGGCAAACGCGGCGTCGGTGAGCTTGTTCTCGAGGGCGGCGCGCCAGGCCTTCGCCTCCTCGCGGCGCTTGCCGAAGTTCCGCTGAAAGTGCGGGAGCGCCTCGGGCGGGCTGAAGAAGTCCGAGTCCTCGGGCAGGCCGAGCTTCACCTTGGTCTTGAGGCGCTCCTCGGCGGGCAGCGGCGAGCCGTGCGTCTTGTAGCTGTCCTCCATCGAGAAGGCGCCCTTGCCGATGATGGTGCGCGCGACGATGATCGTCGGCTTGCCGACGTCCTTTTGGGCGTCGGTGTAGGCGCTGCGGATCTGGTGGTGGTCGTGGCCGTCGATGTTGATGACGCGCCAGCCGAAGCCCTCATAGACCTTGGTGTCGTCGTCGCGGTGGACCTTGTTGGTCGGGCCGGAGAGCTGGACCAGGTTTTTGTCGTAGATCCAGATGAGGTTACCGAGCTGGAGGTTGCCGGCCAGCGAGGCGGCGCCCATCGTCACGCCCTCCTGCAGGTCGCCGTCGGAGCAGATGACCCAGGTCTTGTAGTCGAACAGGGCCTTGTCCAGCACGGCGCCGCAGTGCTTGGCGGCCGCCGCGAAGCCGACCGCCATCGCGCAGCCCTGGCCGAGGGGGCCGGTCGTGCACTCGACGCCGGGCGTCATGAAGTTTTCCGGGTGGCCCGGCGTGCGCGAGTGCAGCTGGCGGAAGTGCTTTAAGTCCTCGAGCGTGAGCCAGCCGATCCCGTAGAGCATCACGTACTGGAGCATCGACATATGGCCGGCGCTCAGGATGAAGCGGTCCCGGCCCTGCCACTCCGGGTCGTCCGGATCGAGCTTGAGGAACTCGGTGAAGAGCACGTAGGCCAGGTCCATGCTCGACATCGGGCCGCCCGGATGGCCACTTTTGGCCTTGTTGACGCCGTCGATCACCAGGCCTTTGAACACGTCGATGAGCCGTTGGTCTTGCATGGAAGCCTTTGACCTCTTGGAAGTAAGGGTGGCGGATCGGGGGGGGGCCGGAGGCCCCGGTCTGGCGGTTTCGGGCGGAGCATATAGGCGGGCCCCGGGGGTGGGCAAGGCCCCCCGTTACAATGTTCTTACAAAACCGTGACCACCCGGTGATGGACCCGGAGGCGCCGCCGCACTACAAACGGGGCAGGAGGGCAACATCCCATGGGCTACATCATCGCCTGCCTTACGGTCTTCATCGCTGCATACCTTCTGAACATCACGTACATCACGGTGTTTTATCACCGTGGTCTGACGCATCAGGCGGTCCGCCTGAGCCCCTGGACCCGCCGCTTGGTGGTGGCCACGGGTAACTGGGTGACGGGCCTCGACCCCAAAGGCTGGAGCGCGATGCACCGCCTCCACCACGTCCACTCGGACACCCAGAAGGACCCGCATAGCCCCCGTTTCTACGGGATCTTCGGCCTGATGATGGCCCAGCTCCATTCCTATAATGGCATCCTCCGCAAACTGAACCGCGGCGATCCCGAGGTGACGCGCCTCGTCGCCGACCTGGACTTCCCGGTCAGCTGGCTCAATCGCAAGAAGCTCTGGTGGGTGCCGTACGTGATGCACGTCGTCGTGTGGATCGTGATCGGCGCCGTATTCGACAGCTGGATGCTCGGATACGCCTACTTCCTCGGCATGATGTCCCACCCGATCCAGGGCTGGATGGTCAACGCCTTCGGCCACTCCCACGGCTACCGCAGCTACGACACCGGCGACGATTCCCGCAACAACACCGCCGTCGCCTGGCTCGTGATGGGCGAGGGCTACCAGAATAACCACCACCGCTTTCCGAAGTCCCCGAAGTTTTCCATCAAGTGGTTCGAGGTGGACATGGGATACGGGCTTTGCGTGCTCCTGCAGGCCCTGGGCGCCATTCGGATCGACGCCGGCAAGGCCCGTGAGCCCATTTCCGTCGAAACGGGCGCCATCATCGCCTCGTACTAAAAGAGGTCCTTGTCGATGGGCAGGGCACTCGCCTCCGGCAATTCCGTCAACGAGATGCTCAGGAACGACACGCCCTTGCCGCGCCGGTAGACCTTGAGCCGGACCTGGTCGGCGGGCTCCTTGGCGCTCATCAGGCGCTGCAGGTGGTTCATGTCGGCGACTTTGTCCCTGTCGAAGCCCATGATCAGATCGCCGATTTTAAGGCCGGCCTTGTGTCCGGGGCCTTCGACGATCAAGTTGGTGACGATGACGCCGTAGACGCCGCCGTCGGCGTCACCCTTCTCGACCTCATCGGAAGAGAGGATGTTCTTCCCGACGACCCA
>JAYVWD010000169.1:0-3237 GCA_043786345.1 Pseudomonadota bacterium | reverse complement strand
ACGACCGCGAAGTTGCCGACGTCCTGGGTGAACAGAAAGAGGCGGTAGAGCGGCCCGTCGCCGAGGATCACCCGGAAGGTGAAGGAGCCGAAGACGCCGTGGAGCAGGGTCTCGATCGTCCCGATCGTCACGGTCACGAAGCCGAAGAAGATCATGTAGTGCATGATCGCCGGCCAGAAGTCCTTGAGCATCTTCGTCTGCAGGAAGCCGCCCTGGAGCATTCCCATCAGCCGCTCGGCGGGCTGATCGAAGACGTTTTCCTGATTGCCCTTGCCGGCATGGATTTGCGCCCAGATCTTCTTCAGGTTGAACGCGAACGATCCGAAGGCAGCGGCCGCGAGCACGGCAAAAAGAAGACTCGACACGACCGACACGGGTGACACCTCTCGGCTTTGGGACGCATTCCTTAGACCTAAAGGTATAGCGGGAGGGCGGGGAAAAGTCGAGAGTAGGCGGGAGCTTAAGGGGGGATGTGGGGCTCAGTGAACGATGCTGCAGCAGGTTACCTGGGTACCCCAGCGCTCGCCGGTCACCGCGCCGCAGCCGTGGGTCGTGCAGTAGACCTTGCCGTCGGCCGGATCGCGCCCGACGGCGGTGTTGCTGCCGCAGACGATCTGACCGCTGGGGTAGAGGATCGTCCGGCACTCCGTCATGATCTGAGACTTGAGTGGGCATTTGTTCTTGTGGGTCGAGTCGGAGGCCGCCCCGAAGGGCTCGAAGGTGAGGGAGCTCACGCAGGCCAGGTCGAAGAACGGCTGGTCGGTGAAGTAGTCCTCGCAGAGCTTGAAGCTCTTGACGCTCCCGACGTCGTCGCCGAACAACGGGTTCGTCGGCCCGCTGGTGAAGTCCCAGACCTTGCCGGCGTTGAGCGGGTCGGGCATCGGCATCCAGGTGCCCTTTTTCCGCCGGGCGACCTGGATGACGACCGACGAGGCGCCGCAGGAGGCCTTAGCGTACCAGTCGCCGGCGATCGGGCCCGAGTTGGCGAAGACCCCGGTCGCCGTCGGGTCCTTTTTCATGACGAACTTGCCCTTCTTGTCCTTCAGGTCGACGAACCCGCATACCGCGGGCGTGCCGAAGGTTTTCAAAGTTTCCGCGCAGCTCACCTGTTTGAGGACCGACTGGCGGATGCTTTCGATGTCGTTCCGGAACCCGAGGCTCTTCTGGCCGGCGAAACCGTTGCTCGCGATCTGCGAGGTGACGACGGCGATGATGCCGGTGATGGCGACGGCGACCAGGACGGAAATGAGGCTGAAGCCGGGCGGGAAGCCGGATCTTGGATCTTTGGACATGGGCCGCCCTCCGGATGAAAATGAGCCAGACCTTGAAAGTTTGCCCCCTTAAGATCGGCTATTTCACCTGAAGTCATGAGGTAAAATTTAATCCATAATTACATGGAGTTAGTTAGCGACGGAAGGCCCTGAGGCTCTGGCGGGCCTTGAAGAGCATCGAATGGGTCTCGTATTGGACCCGCGCCATCCGGGCCCGGGCGTTGATCTCGGCCAGCTGCTCGATGGAGTCCAGATACCGCGGATCCGTGAGCGCCAGCCGGTCGGCCTTGCTGCCCATGACGTCACTGCGCCGCGTGTGCTCGCGTTTGAGCTCCAGAAGGCGCGCGGGCAGCAGCTGGCGAAGGCGCTGCGCGATCTGCCGCGCCTCGGTCGCGGCGCCGGCGAAGCTGCCGATCGCGGCCGACAGGCGTTCGTTGAGCATTCTGAGATTCATGGGTGGCGCAGGTCCTCGATGCGGGCGCGGGGAGATGAGACTAACACGCCCGAGAGTAGCGGCCCAAGAGTGAGTTTTCGCTTAAATTTCATCTGACTATTGCGCTATGCTCCGCGAAATCCCCAAGCTTTCAGGAGCAATCCATGGTCCACCAGAGATCCTTGCGCGTCCCCTGGCTCGTCCTTCTGTGCGGGTTTCCCCTCGTTTCCTGCGGCCAACGGGCGGCGGTATCGGAGTTCAAGTACGACTCGGCGACCAACGTCGCCCTCGACGGCACCGTCGAGCAGGGCGTCGTCGTCACCGATTCCGACGCGGACGACGTCGTCCGCGGCGAGGTGATCGAACAGCTCCGCTACGCGATCGGCCAGCTGAACGGCGAAGGCGGCGGCATCGACCTGGCGCACGCCGCGATCGAGCTCGTGTCGAAGTCCGACCTCGGCACCGGCAGGTTCCGCATCGCCTACAAGGCGAAGGCGCTTGTCTCGTGGCCGCGCGGCTCCCGCCTGGCGGGCCGCTACGACCTGGTGCTGCCCGCGCGCGGCGACGCCGAGGGGCGCCGGCAGTTCACCCAGAACTTCGCGATCATGACCAATAGACAGACCTGCCTCGCCGCCGACGCGCATGACGTCGACTCCGGGTCTTTCTGGTATTACTACCGGCCATACGGGCGGCGCTGCCCGGTCATGAACGCGGGCTCCGGCGACGTCGCGCACGTCGCCCTGGCGCTCGCCGTCAGCGGCCAGAACACGACGGCCAAGGCCCCGGAATACGGGAAGGTCTGGGAGGACGGCAAGCTCGTCGTCACCGCCGTCTTTTCGAAGTACGAAGCCGGCGCGACCTCCGCCAACGACGCGGGGATCGCCGGCTTTCGGTCGGCGTTCGACGCGCTGGTGCAGCGCTTCGGCGCGCCGCTGACGAGCAACCTGCCGCGCGGCGAGGAGCCCTCGGCGGTGAATTCCGAGCTGCGCATCACCTTCAGCTCGCCGAAGGGACCGGTGGACGTCGCCATGTTCCTGGTCGATTCCGTGGTCGGGGTGGGCGCGGACTTCCAGGCCAAATTCGCCGAGCGCACGCTGGAGTCGGACTTGATCTCGTACGACGGGCACTCGGGGCTCGGCGCGAACATCCGGGCGCTCACGCGGCTCGGGGCGTTCAAGGCGGGGCAATACCAGATCTACCTGCTCAACGGCTGCGACTCCTTCTCCTACACCGACGACGCCGTGAAGGCCGCGCACCAGGCGGTCAACCCCGACGCCGGGCCGGACAAGTTCGTCGACCTGATCACGAACGCGCGGCCGGCGGAGTTCGGCGCCATGCCGGCGGCGACCATGGCGCTCGTGAACGCGCTGGCCAATCCGGGGCCGACCTACCGGCAGATCCTCGCCCAGTTCGACGGCAGCCAGCGCGCCGGCGTCTCCGGCGAGCAAGACAACAACTGGCCGAATCCCTTCTGACCTTTGCCTGATTTGCGCGGCGCCGCCAAAGGCGCCGACTCAGGCGGGCGCCGCTGGT
>JAYVWD010000168.1:0-2896 GCA_043786345.1 Pseudomonadota bacterium | reverse complement strand
CGCGAACCAATCTGGAACGGCTTCTCAAGCCCGCCGCTGTAGCCGCTGATATGCGTCACTGGCGATGGCATCAGCGCCACATCCTGGCCCACGATCCGGGCGTGCGCGGCCGTCACCTGCGCCACCCGTGCCAGCGTGTTGTGCGAATGGAGCACCGCCTTGGGCCGTCCGGTCGTGCCGGAGGTGTAGATCACGTAGCAGAGGTCGTCGGGCGACGCCGCGGCTTCGTCCGGCCCGAGCGGCCGCGGCGATGCGGCGGCGACGCGCGCCAAGGCCTCCGGGCTGTCGAGAACCAGGGTGGCTCCGGGAGACAGGGCCGCGGCCCGGCCCGCGAGCGCGCGCTCCGTCACGACCAGCACCGGCTCCGCTTCGTCCAGGATGTACCGGATACGCGCATTGGGATGCACCGGGTCGATCGGTACATAAGCCGCCCCGGCCTTCAGGCAGGCCAGGATCGCGACGATCGGGAGCTCCGAGCGCTCGAGCAGCAAGGCCACGAAGGCGCCCGACCGCGCCCCGTGGGCGCCCAGCACGCGGGCGAGGCGGTTGGCGCGGGCGTCGAGCTCAGCGTACGTCCACTCGGCCTCGCCGCAGATGAGCGCGGCGGCATTCGGACGCGCCAGGACTTGTACATCGAAAAGCTCCTGAAGCAGGCCAACGCCTGACAAAAGTGCAACGCCTCGCTGCAACTCAATTTGGGGACTACCGTTCATGGCGCAAAAAGTTCGCGCGCAACAAACGCGCGTCAAGGCGCTTTTCTGACGTGAATTGCGACAAACGGGCCTCTCTTTGCAAGGTTTGCACGCCGCGATCAGCCGCGTGCGAGCGGCGAACTCCAGCTCTCGAAGCGGAACTTCGGAGCACCGCGCGCACAGCCTGCCAGGGCTGCCGCGCATGCATGAAGCTTGCCGCGCACATCGATGAGCGCGCTTTCGATGGTCGCCCCGGGGTCCGGCTCCGCGACCTCGTCCAGCCCGCGGCCGTGCAGCTTCACCACTGCCTCTTTCCGGGTCCACGCCGTTGCATTCTGCTCCGTGTTTTGCGGCTCGACATCGACCCCGACCGCGGCCGCGCGCGCGATGGCGACCGCGACCGCGTCGCCGGCATGTGCCGTGCTGATCGCGGGCACCCAAGGAAGAGCCGGAGCGTCGAGGAACCACCGCCCGGACGATTCCCGACGAAAGCGGAACGCCGCTGGCTCGACCGCGAAAATCGCGCTCAAACCGCACCGGAGCAGGATCCGCGAGGCCACGAAACGCTGCCGGTCCCCCTCCAGCCCGAAGCCGCGCGCCCGGGCGCGCTCCGCCTCGTCGAGCAGCGCGAGCCAGGCGAACGGCAAGGGCCCGCCCAGGCCGGCGGGGGCCACGAGAATGCGCGCTTCGAGCTCCACCATCGGCACGGCCTTTGAATTTTCCGGGAAGCCGGCGGCCTCCTGCGGGATGACGCCGGATCGTATGATAGGACAGAACAGACGTCGACCGTGCGGGCCGCGGCCCTGGTGATCCATCGGGCGGGGCGCAAGCTCGACCATACCCCGAGCGCGGCAATCCCGCGCCCCTTGACAAGGTACCGCCCGCAATGTGCTACAGCGCCCTGATGAAGCGAGACCTCAAAGAGCTGGAGCGGGACCTCGCCGCGACGCCCCTGGCCGCCCGCTTCGCGGCCTACGCGGCCGCGGGGGGGCGCGACCCGAAAAAATTTCCGGCGCTGCATTCGCGCATCTTTCCGGGGCACTATGGGCCCGTCGTGCACGCCGGCGCGGGCGGGCGGGTGGCCGAGCCCATGCGGTACGGCGCCTACCCGCCCCCGACCATCGCCCATCCCGAGCGCTACACGACCTTCAACGCCCGGCGCGACAACCTGTCGAGCCCCTTTTGGCGTCCCGCCTTCCTGCAGAACCACGGCGCCGTCATCCTACGCGCTTTTTACGAGTGGGTGGCCGTTCCCGACCTCCTTGCCGCCGGCGTCGTGACGCTCGCCGACGTCCGCGCCGCCTTCGCCCGGCAGGCGGACGAGCGCCGCCGGAAGCTGCTGGCCGCCGGGAAAAAGGCCAAACCGACGCCGACCGAGCTCAAGGACCCGCTCGAGCGTCGCATCATCATCGAGTTTCGCCCGCTGGATGGCGAGGACCTCCTCGTTCCGACGATTTTTTCACCGAACCCGTTCGTCGGGCCGGACGCCGCCGACGCCTTCGGCTTCGCCATCGTCACCGACGACCCGCCGCCCGAGATCAGCCTCGCCGGCCACGACCGTTGCCCCGTGGTGCTCCCGGCGGAGGCCCTCGCCGCCTGGCTGAGCCCGGCGAACAAGACGGCGAAGCAGCTGGCGGAGCTCCTGATGCGCCGCCGGCGCACGACCTTCGGCCACGCGCTGCCGCAAGCGGCCTAAGCGCCCGGGAACAGGTCAAGGTACTCGCGAACCTTGCGCGTCAGATGGGTCACGTCGATCGGCTTGCAGAGGTGGTCGTTGCATCCGGCGAGCGAGGACCGCTCGCGCGCCTCCTTCATCGCCGCGGCGGAGAGCGCGATGATCGGTTTCCGGTAGCCGCGCCGGCGCAGCTCGGCCGTCGCCTCGAAGCCGTCGCAGACCGGCATCTGCAGGTCCATCAGGACGACGTCGAACTCATGGGCGAGCGCCATGCGCACGCCCTCGCGGCCATCGTGCGCCAGCTCGACCGAGGCGCCGAGGCTGCGCAGGATTCTGTTTATGAGAAGGCGGTTGTCCGGGGCATCCTCGACGACGAGCACGCGCGTGCCGTCGAGCCGCATCCGGGAGGCGGGGACCGGGCAGGGCGGCAGATGCCGCCCGATTTCGAGGAAATCCTCGGCGACCTCGGTCTCGACGGTCACCGTGAACGTGCTGCCCTTGCCCAGCTCGCTCGCCGTCAGCTGCACGT
>JAYVWD010000167.1:0-6296 GCA_043786345.1 Pseudomonadota bacterium | reverse complement strand
AGGTCGCGATCACGGTGAACAAAAACACGGTCCCCAACGAAAAACGCAGCCCCTTCGTCACGAGCGGCGTGCGCATCGGCACCCCGGCCGTCACCTCCCGCGGCCTGCGCAGGCCCGAGATGGACGTGATCGCCCGCGCGATCCGCGACGCCTTCGAGAACCTCGGCAACGACGCGCGGCTCAAGGAAGTCCGGCAAACCGTCGAGGCCCTGGCCCGCCGGTTCCCCCTCTACCCGGGTTGGCTTGCATGAGATGCCCCAAGTGTGGCCACGAAGACACGAAGGTCCTCGAGAGCCGGCTCTCGCACGAGGGCCGGGCCGTGCGCCGCCGGCGAAGCTGCGTCGCCTGCAACCACCGCTACACGACCTATGAAAAGGAAGAGGACTTCGCCTTCTCGGTCATCAAGAAGGACGGCCGGATCGAGTCCTATCAGCGCGAAAAGCTCATGCGCTCGCTCCAGACCGCCTGCCAGAAGCGCCCGATCACCTTCGAGCAGATGGAAGTGATCGTCATCGGCCTGGAAAAGACGATCCAGGAAGCCGGCGAGCGCACGGTGCCGACCACCAAGATCGGCGACCTCGTGATGCGCCAGCTGCACGAGCTGGACAAGGTCGCCTACGTCCGCTTCGCCTCGGTTTACAAAGACTTCCAGGATCCCAGCGAGTTCATGAGCGAGATCCAGTCCCTCACCTGACGGAAACCATGTTCACCGGCATCATCGAACGCACCGGCAAGGTCGTCTCCCTCACCTCGTCGCACGAGTCGATCACGCAGCTCCTCGTCGATGCGGACCGCGGCTTCGACACCAAGGTCGGCGACAGCGTCGCGATCAACGGCTGCTGCCTGACGGTGACGAGCAACAAGGTGTCGATGCTGGCGTTCGACGTGAGCCGCGAGACCATGGCCAGGACGAGCCTGGCCCACTTGCGGGAGGGCGCCGAGGTCAACCTCGAGCGCGCCATGAAGCTCGGCGACCGCCTGGGCGGGCACCTGGTGTCGGGCCATGTCGACGGGCTCGGGACCGTGAACCGCATCTTGAAGCTGCCGCACGGCTGGGACATCAGCGTGCGCCTGCCGCGGGAGTTGGCGCGCTACGTCATCGCGAAGGGCTCGATCTGCCTGGATGGCGTGAGCCTGACGGTCAATTCGCTCGCCGACGACGCGGCCGGGACGGTGATCGGCCTGATGCTGATCCCGACGACGGTGAGCCTGACGGCGTTCAAGTTTCTGCAGCCGGAGCAGCCGCTCAACGTGGAAGTCGACCAGATCGGCAAGTGGGTCGAGCGGTTCGCGCGGTTTTCGGTGACCTCGTAGCGAGGTCCTTCAGGAGCAAGCCTTGGCACGAGCATCCTTCGACGCAGAGTTCCTGAAGTTCCACCGGCAGCTCAAGCGCCACAACGACCGGGACTGGTTCCAGAAGAACAAGGAGCGCTACGAAGAGGTCGTCAAGGCGCCGCTGGCGGCGTTCGTCGCGGCGGCGCGGCCGCCGCTCGCGGCGGTGTCGAAGCACATCGCCGCCGGCGCCGTCTTTCGGGTCTACCGCGACACGCGGTTTTCCGCCGACAAGACCCCGTATAAGACGCACTCCGGCATCCAGTTCCGGCACGCGGCGTCGGCCGGCGACGTGCACGGCCCGGGCTACTACCTGCACCTCGAGCCGGGCGGCTCCTTCGCGGCGGGCGGCCTCTGGCATCCCGACGGCATCAATCTCGTGGCGATCCGGAAGGCGATCGTCGCCGACCCGAAGGCCTGGAAGAAAGCCCGGGGAAAGCACGTCCTCGGCGGCGAGTCTTTGAAAAAGGTGCCGCGCGGCCTCGACCCCGAGCATCCGGCGGCCGACGATCTGCGCCGGAAGGACTTCATCTGGTCCGTATCGCTCACCGACGCGCAGGTGACGGCGCCGGATTTTCTCGCGGCCTACGTCAAGACCTGCAAAGGCGCGGCGCCGCTCCTCCGGTTCCTCGCCGAAGCGATCGGCCTGCCTTTTTAAGGCACGCTGTCGAATCCCTAAGCACTCGATTCCGTGTTAAGCCTTTGTTTGTACAGATCATTGTGTCTGTCACGGCGCTTGCACTCTGCAAGGGACGAAACGACCTTCGGAGACACCATGCGCATCCTCGCCGCCAGCTTTGTATTGGGACTCTTCGCCGCCGCGTGCTCTTCGCAGCACGCCCGGTCCGGCGCCGAGCTCAAGATCGACTCCGGCTGGTTCGTCGGCGAAGGCGGCACGGGCGACCACAACGTCCCGGCGGTCATGTGGCTGGGCATGTGCACCTCGACGGCGGTCTCCGACAACACGCTCCTCTTCGCCGGCCACTGCGTCGGCCAGGGCGGAACCGCCGACGGCAAGATGTCGAACCATATCTGCATCCAGAGCGGCACGATGGCGAAGGACGCCTGCGCCGAGACCGTCTGGGTTCCGCCGAGCTGGAACGCGTCGGAGAACTTCCACCAGGATCTGGCGGTCGCGATCTTCAAGCGCGGCACGTTCAAGCGTTACTTCGAGATCAACGAAGGCTCGGTCAAGGTCGGCGACAAGGTGTTCCTGGTCGGCTACTCGCAGGCCAACCTGGACCGCCAGGACAAGGGCTCGAAGCGCTGGGGCTTCAACACCATCGCCGAGTTCGACGACGAAAACGTCATCGTCTCCCGCTACGGCAGCAGCGCCGACAACGTCGCCGTCTCGCCCGGCGACTCCGGCGGCCCGCTCTTCAAGGACTGCAAGGTCTCCGGCATCGCTTCGCGCATGGACGAAGGCGGGCAGAAGACGAGCCTGCACACCAACGTCACCGACAAGGACAACATCGCCTGGTTCAAGACGCTCCGCGCACAAGGCGCCGAGTTCTGCGGCCTCGCCGACGCGAAGGCGGGATTTTGCGACACCGCCGCGCGCGCCGAGCCGCGACCAGCCGCGGGCGCCGCGGGCGGCCAGCCGGTCTTTCCCTGCTCCGAAACCGGCAACGCCGGCGCCGGCCCGACGGCGCCGCCGAAGGCCGAGATCTTCGCGGGCCTCGACCTCACGGACGGGCTCCACGTGAGTGTTCCGTCGGATGCCGACAAGGTCTTCGTCTGCTACGACAAAGCCCCCGCGGCCTGCACCACCGAAGAGATCCCGGTCACCCTCGAGCGTACCGCCGGCGACCGCCGCATCCTGAAGACCGCCGCGGCCCTGACCCTCGGCGCCGCCTCGCCCCGCCGTATGGCCGTGGTCGCGAAGGACAAGAACGGCAGGGACCTCGCCGTGCTCGCCGCGGACCTCAAGGCGCGGTGATCGCGCCCCGTTAGGCGACTCCTGGCCCCTTGTTTGGACGCGCACGCCTCGTCGAAGCGGCGACGACGGGCAAAGCCGTCGGGCAATGTTCCGCTACCGCGTGCCGCTCCCTACGGAGGCAAGGAATTCCTTGCGATTTCACTCCTTTCCTGATAAAAGTCCGCCGCTGACCACGCGCTCTTCGGTTCTCCGTAATCCCTCGAAATCTCAGGGACATTAAGCTCTATGACAAGCCAGGAAGTCGCCATCGCCCGCGTCCACAAGGCCATCGACGCCGTCCGTTCCGGCGGAATGGTCATCATGGTCGACGATGAGGACCGTGAAAACGAGGGCGACCTTGTCTTCGCCGCGACCCATGTCAACCCCGAGAAAATCAACTTCATGACCAAGGAGGCCCGCGGCCTCATCTGCCTGAGCCTCGACGCCGCCGGCATCGACCGCCTCAAGCTGCCCATGATGGAAGACTCGACCAAGCGCGGCAGCACCAAATCCACCGCGTTCACGGTGAGCATCGAGGCGAGCGAAGGCGTGACGACGGGCATCTCGGCCGCCGACCGCGCGCACACGATCAGGGTCGCCGCGAGCCCGACCGCGACGCCCGACGACATCGTCGTCCCCGGCCATATTTTCCCGCTCAAAGCCCGCACCGGCGGCGTCCTCCAGCGTGCCGGCCACACCGAGGGCTCGGTCGACCTGGCGCGCCTCGCCGGCCTCAACCCCGCCGCCGTGATCTGCGAGATCATGAACGACGACGGCACGATGGCGCGCCTGCCCGACCTCGAGCAGTTCAGCGCGCGCCACAAGATCCCGATCGTCACGATCGCCGACCTCGTCACCTTCCGGCTCCACAAAGAGTCCCTCATCGAGGCGCTCACCGAGTCCGACGTCGAGACCGAGTACGGCAGGTTCCGCGGCGTCCTCTACAAGAGCCTGATCGACGGCCTGACCCACTTCGCGCTGATCAAGGGCACGGAGTTCCCGACCAGGTGCGTGGACGTCCGCGTCCACCGCCAGCGCCAGCTCGTCGACGTCTTCAGCCACCCGCACGACGGCGGCCGCGCGCTGATCGAGTACGGGCTCAAGATGCTCGGCGACTGCGAGGCAGGCGCCTTCCTCTACCTGACCCAGGCCGAGGATCCGAGCGACATGGTCACCGAGTTCCAGGCCCTGGCGAACGTCAAACCCGTCCAGCCGGCGGCGGCGAAAGCCCACGAGGTGAAGCGCGCCTGGGTCGACATGGACCCGCGCATGCTCGGCATCGGCGCCCAGATCCTGCGCCACCTCGGCGTCCGCCGGATGCGCGTCCACATGTCCAACCCGCGGCCGCTCAAGAGCCTCGGCGGCTTCGAGCTCGACGTCGTGGATACCGTCGAGATCCCGCACCGCGACCACTGACCTCATCCTAAACGCCAACCAGTGGAGGGGTTCCTGATGCCCGCCAGATTCCTGATCGTCGCCGCCCGCTTCAACGACTTCATCACCAAGGCGCTGCTCTCGGGCGCCCAGGACGCCTTCGCCGAGGCCGGCCACGGCGAGCGCGACGTCGACGTCCTCTGGGTCCCCGGCTGCTTCGAACTGCCGATGGTCGCCGCCAAGGCCGCCAGCTCGCGCCGCTACGCCGCGATCGTCACCCTCGGCGCCGTGATCCGCGGCGAGACCCCGCACTTCGACTACGTCGCCGGCGAAGCCGCCCGCGGCATCATGGACGTCGGCCGCGAGACCGGCGTCCCCGTCATCTTCGGCGTGCTCACCACCGACACGGTCGAGCAGGCCCTTAGCCGGTGCGGCATCAAGAGCGGCAACAAGGGCGCCGACGCCGCGCGCGCCGCGCTCTCCATGGCGAAAACCATGGCCCGCCTCGAGGAGCTCAGCAAGTCCTGATGGAAAAGCCACGCAATCCGAAGAGCGACGCCCGCGAGTTCGCCGTCCAGTTCCTTTACCAGAGCGAATCCGAGAAGCTTCTGCACTTCTCCGACAGCCACTTCGACCACTTTGTCAAACATTTTCAGGTACCTGACCAGATCATCCCGGCGCTGCGCGACATGACGCGGGGGACTCTGGAAAACCTGATGAAAATCGACGCCGAGCTCCAGGCCGTTTCGGTCAACTGGAAGCTGAGTCGCATGAGCGTGATCGACCGCTCCGTCCTGCGTCTGGCCACCTACGAGCTCCTTGAGTCGGACACTCCAACTAGGGTAGTCTTGAACGAAGCCATTGAATTAGCCAAGAAATATGGCACCGAGGACTCGGGCAAGTTCGTCAACGGCCTCCTGGACAAAATCGCCCAGGTGGCGAAAAAGACGAGCCCCGCGCCGCGCTAATCATGCACCCGAGGTTTAGCCGTGGCCGACCAGACGTCCATGACTCCGACCATTCCCGTGATGAACGCCCTCGACGGCGCCAGCGCGACGCCCGGGTACCGCGCGGTCGAGATCCGCCTCGTCGCCGGCGATGCCGGCGTGCCGTGCCAGTTCTGGGTGGGCCTCGCCAAGCGCGGCCAGGAGAGCCCGACGCGCCTCATGGACTATAAGGACATCGGCGCCCTCTTCACCGAGGCCGCGACGACGGGCATCAACGAGCAGGGACCGCTGATCCTGTCCGACACGAGCGTCAGCCCCGCCCGCTTCATCTTCCTGCTGCCCGTTCCCGACCGGGACCCGGCGGCCCGGAGGAGGTGGGTCGACGACATGATGGCGACGATGGTGTCGTGGTCACCGGCCTCGGCGGGCCTCTACCTCGCGCCCGAGCTACTCGCCTCGAACGCGGCCGAGGACCTCCTCCGCGAGGTCCTGCAGCGCCTCGTCGCCGGGGGCAAGACGGACGAGATCTACCTGCTGGTCGGCGCGCACGGCCAGAATGCGCTGCTCAACGTCGCCCTGAGTCTCAAGTCGGACTTGGACGGGGACTACGTGAAGCTCTTCGTCTTTCACTGAAAGTCTGTCGATAAATGGCCGTCTGCGTCGTTGCCGACCATCGCCGAAATCCTCATTTACGCGACGTAAACTCCGGTTTCGGCTCCGGCCGG